>NZ_JBEOSD010000185.1:0-14651 GCF_040302735.1 Streptomyces sp. NPDC097619
AGTCCCACACCCCGGGGGCGATGGGCGCCCCGCCGTCCAGGGAACCCAGCTCGGCCGTGATCCGGAACCCCGCCCTCGACAGGTCCAGGCCCCGCTTCTCGCCCTCCTCGGCCAGCCCCGGCGCGGGCCGCACCGCCGCCGGCACCAGGTGCTCCGCACCCGTGGCCCGCTCCCGCAGCAGCAGACGGCTCGCCATCCGGGCGGTGTCCAGACCGTCCACGTACCCGTACCCGCTGAGCCGGAGCCGGCCCTCCTTGCAGGACATGCCCTCCAGCCGGTGCCGGGCCTTCAACCGGTCCGTCACCTCGAACAGCTTGTCCGGCAGGCCCGCCACCGGGTCCCGGAACAGCGGGAAGCGGCGGTACGCCCGCCCGTTCTCCGCGAACAGCTCCGCGGGCTCCTCCACCGGGTCGTACACCGACAGCTCCGCGAACGCGTCGAACTTGCCCTGCGTGAAGCAGTACAGCCGCAGCAGGTCCAGCGCCGACAGCTCCCCGGCCATGTCCGGGGTCCAGTACGCCTCGCACAGCACCCGCGCCCGGTGGTACACCTCCGTGGTGTGCGCCGGGTCCTCGGCGTACCCGCGGGCGGCCGGCATGAGGGCCTTGCCGAGCATGTTCCGGAAGTGCCGCCCCAGCATGCGGCGGCGCCCCACCGGGTCGGTGACCCGGTCGGAGACCATCCGCATCACCCGCTCGATGTGCTGGATGGACTCGTTGGCGGTGCGCGGCCGGGCGGTGATGTTCCCGCCGTCCTCGCGGCGCCGCAGGAAGTAGCAGTCGTAGTCCCCGAGCACGGAGATCTTCTTCGCGGCCAGGTAGGCGGCGGTCACGAAGAGCTGGTCCTCGCCGAACCACAGGTCCTCCGGGTACCGGATGCCGCCGTCCCGCTCCAGTAGTTCCCGGCGGATCAGCTTCGCGCTGTGCAGCGAGCGGTACACCTCCGAGGTGTACAGGTCGGCCTGCTCGGCGTGCCGGTGCGCCTTGTCGGCCACGCTGCGGCCCAGCCCCACCAGCTTGGCCACGACCAGGTCGCTGTCCTGGGCGTCGGCCATGCCCAGCAGCCGCTCCAGGGCCTCCGGGCCGAGGTAGTCGTCGGCGTCGACCACGAACACGTACCGGCCGCGGGCCAGGTCCAGGGCGCGGTTGCGGGGCACGCTGGGGCCCCCGGAATTGGGCTGGCGCAGCACCCGCAGGTGCGGGTGGAGGGCGGCGAACCGCTCCAGCTCCGCCCCGCTGCCGTCGGTGGAGCCGTCGTCCACGGCGATCACCTCGAAGCGGTCCGCCCCCAGGGACTGCCCGAGCACCGAGTCCAGGCACTCGGTCAGGTAGGGCATCGCGTTGTAGACGGCGATGACCACCGATACGTCCGGTATGCCGGAGGGCGTGCCCGGGGTGCCCGTCGCGAACGGGGAAGGAGCGACGGCGAAAGAGCCCATGGTGCGAAACATCCCTTTTCTGCCCAGCGCGTGCGGCTGATCCTCACGAAAGTATGGACCCAGCCTTCCCGACAGTGACGGGGAAGCCCCTTCGGGACGCCCCTGACCGGACCCTGATCGGCCCCGGAGCCGGTCCCGGACCCTGACCCCGATCGGTCCGGGGCCGGACCCCGGTCGGTCCGGGATCCGGGCCCCGATCGGCCCGCCGCAGGGCCGACCAGGGCCCGGCGCCGACAGGTGCCCGACCGGTGACCGGCCCGTCAGCCCGTGGCGCCGGGCAGCCGGCCCGCCCGGGCCAGCGCCTCCAGCTCGTCCAGGGCGGCCGACGCGGCCCGCGCCGCCTCCGGGTCCCGCCCCGCCAGGCCGCTCGCCGCGAACTCGTCCTCGTCGAGCCGGAGCACCTCCGCGCCGTCCGCGGAGACCCACAGGTCCAGGTCCAGGTCCTCCACCCGGATCTCCGCCGGGCCCCCGGCGACCGTCCCGGAGACCAGGGCGGGCCGGGTCACGTCGCAGTACCAGCCCTTGAGGGAGCCGTCCGCGGCCCGCACCTCCTTCACGGCGTACCAGCGGTCCCGCCAGAAGTGCTCGGTGAACACGTCCCCGGGCTCGAACCGCACGAACCCGAAGTCCCGCACCCCGTCCGCCGCCCAGGGAGCCCGGACGCTCACCCGGACCCCGTCGTCGGACAACGGCTCCGCCGGGTAGCGGATCTTCTCCCGACCCGCCTTGACCAGGACCACCGTCACCGCGCCGCCGTCGCCCACCCGCACGTCGCCCGCCCGCACGTCGCCCACCCGCACGTCCTCCTCCACTTCCGTTCCCGCTTCCGTTCCCGCTCCCGTCCCCGCGTCCCCCGCCGCCCCGATTCCGGCCCCGGTCACCGTGGCCCCGCCGCGGCGAGCGACTTGGCGTACCGCACCTCCGTGGCGCACACCTCGTACCCGAACCAGGAGTTGACCGCGAGCATCGGACCGTTGCCGGTGTCGTTGCCCGTGAACGCCTCCGTACAGCCCGCCGCCCGCGCCTTCGCCAGCGCCACCGACTTCGTCAGCTTGGCCAGGCCCCGGCCCCGGAACTCCCGCCGGGTGCCGGTCATCGCGGAGGAGCAGCGCCCCTCCCCGTCGGTCACCAGCGCGCTGAACGCCGCCGGCACCCCGTCCACCACGGCCACCGTGGTCAGCTCGTGGTCCATCGTGGGATTGCCCCACACCTGCCGCAGCCAGTCCTCGTACCCGGCGTTCTCCAACCGCACCCCGATGTCGCCGGGCTCGTCCACGCTGACCGCGGCGTCCAGCAGGTACACCGGACGCGGGTCGTCGGCGAAGGCGGCGGAGGGCAGCAGCTCCACCCCGGCGGGGACCGGGCCCGGGTCGGGCAGCTCCGGCCCCGTCAGGGAACGCCGCAGGAAGTGCGCGGAGCGGCTCGCCGCGTACCCGTGACGGAGGGCGAACCCGTGGCCTGCCGGCTCGTCCAGGGCCCACGCGAACGCCGTCCGGGCCCCGACCGCCTCCAGGTGCTCCTCGGCGGCCCGGAGCAGCAGTTCCCCCGCGCCCCGGCTCCGGTGCCCGGGCAGCACGTACGCGTTCACGTAGCCCTGGCCCGGCTCGTCGGCGTCGTGGGCGATGCCCACCTGCGCGGTGCCGGTGACCACCCCGTCCTCCTCGGTGAGGAGCACGCGGTGCCGGCGGTCGGGGTGGCCGTCCAGCTCGGCGGCCAGGGCGGGCACCGTACTGATCATGAAGGGGAGGCAGCTGCGGCGGACGCCTACGACGCCCTCGGCGTCACGGGGGTCGCCGGGGCGGAGGTCACGGACGAGAACGGTCATGGGCCGGACGCTACGCGCGGCCCCGCCCGCCCGCCTCTCCTTTTCCTCCCGGTACGGGACCCACGGGGGCGGTGCCGACCGGGCGCCGCCCGTCCACGGGGCGCGGGCGGGGGACGCGGGCGTCTGCGGGCGGCGGACGTGGGCGTCGGGCACGCACGGTGGGGTGAGGACGGTGGGGCACGGACGGTGGGGTGCGCGAGAATCGGCCCGTGACCTCGAAGAGCGTGAGCCTGAAGATCGCGGTGGACCCGGGCGGTTCCGTCGCCCCCTACGAACAGCTGCGGGAGCAGATCGCCGGGCAGGCCCGGTCCGGCCGGCTGCCCGTCGGCTTCCGACTGCCGACGGTGCGGGGCCTGGCGGAGGAACTGGGCCTGGCCGCGAACACCGTGGCCAAGGCGTACAAGGCCCTGGAGGCGGACGGGGTCATCGAGACCCGGGGCCGCAACGGCACCTTCGTCGCGGCCGGTGACGCCGCCGAACGGGAGGCCGCCGGCGCCGCCCAGGCGTACGCGGAGCGCGCCCACCGCCTGGGCCTCCCCGAGGAACGGGCCCTGGCCCTGGCGGCGGAGGTCCTGCGCGCCCGCTACGGCTCCCGGGGCTGAGCCCCCCGCGCCGCCGCCCCGCCCGCCGCCCGCGCGCTCCCCGGTGCCCCCGCCCTAAAGGTAGAGGCCCGCGTCGGCGGAGGGGTTCTGTGCGGGCACCGAGGCCGGGCTGCTGCCGCGCCGCAGCGCGAACAGCTCGGCCAGGGTGGCCCCTTCGCGGGACACCCCCTCGTCGGTGCCCAGCCAGTCCACGGCCTCGCGGTGGCTCAGCTTGCCCACCTCGATCCGCGCCAGGCAGCGACCGGGCCGCACCACGGCCGGGTGCAGGCGTTCCAGGTCCTCGTTGGTGGTGACGCCGACGAGGACGTTGCGGCCCTGCCCCAGCAGTCCGTCCGTCAGGTTGAGCAGTCGGGACAGGGCCTGTCCGGCGGTGTGCCGGGCCTCCCCGCGGATCAGCTCGTCGCAGTCCTCCAGGAGCAGCAGTCGCCAGCGGCCCTGAGCGGTGCCCTCGTCCTCGCCGATCGCGATGTCCATGAGGTAGCCGACGTCGTTGAAGAGCCGCTCCGGGTCGAGGACGCAGTCCACCTGGCACCAGTCCCGCCAGGACCGCGCCAGGGTGCGCAGCGCGGAGGTCTTGCCGGTGCCCGGCGGGCCGTGCAGCAGGAGCAGCCGGCCCGTGATGTCGTCCGGGGTGATCTTCATCAGGCGGTCCATGGCCCCGGCCACCGGAGCGGTGTAGTTGGGACGGACCTCCTCCCAGGTGCCCGCGCCGATCTGCCGGGTGGTGCGGTGCGGGCCGCGCCGCGGGGAGACGTACCAGAAGCCCATGGTGACGTTCTCGGGCTGCGGTTCCGGTTCGTCCTTGGCGTCCTCGGTGGCCTGCCCCAGGACGCGCGCGGCCAGTTCGTCGGTCTCGGCGGTGACGGTGATGTCGGCGCCGCGGCTCCACCGGGAGATCAGCAGGGTCCAGCCCGTGCCCTCGGCGAGCGTGGCGCTGCGGTCGGTGTCCCGGGTCGCGCGCACCACCCGCGCCTCCGGCGGCAGCAGGCTCGCGCCGGGTTTGACCCGCTCGATGGAGACGCTGTGCGCGTACGGCTGTTCCCCGGTGGTGAAGCGGCCGAGGAAGAGGGCGTCGACCACGTCGGACGGCGAGTCGCTGTCATCGATGTTGAGGCGGATCGGCAGTGCGTGCCGCGGGTCCTGCGGGGTGGCTGACATGGGGCCCATGATCGGGCACGAACAGGGCCCGTGCACCCGGGTTTCGCCGGTTCGGCGGTGTGGTCCACCGGGGCGCGCGCCGGTGAAACCCGGAGACGGTGAAGGTTTCCCCCGTGCTCCACCCGCATCCCCTCACCCAAGTTTCTTGGCATGGACACTTCCAGTTTTCAACGGTCGGCGATACGACGGAGGTGGCGGAATACCTGCTAAGGGAGGGTCCATGAAACTGTCCCGATTCGCGGCGTTCTCAACCTCGTTGCTCCTCGCCGCTTCGGCCGCCCTGCTCGGCGCGGCCCCGGCCGGAGCGGCCGCACCCGCGGCCTCCTTCGGCTACGTGGCGCTCGGCGACTCCTATTCCTCCGGTGTCGGAGCGGGGAGTTACGACAGCGCCAGCGGCGATTGCAAGCGCAGCACGAAGGCGTTCCCCGTCCTGTGGAAGAACGCGCATTCACCCGGTACGTTCGCCTTCACCGCTTGCTCGGGCGCTCGTACGGGTGACGTCACGGCGGGCCAGCTCGGACCGCTCGACTCCGGCACCGACCTCGTCAGCATCACCATCGGCGGCAACGACGCCGGCTTCGCCGACGTCATGACCACCTGCGTGCTCCAGTCCGAGTCCACCTGCCTCAACCGCATCAACCAGGCCAAGGCGTACGTGGACGGCACCCTGCCCGGCAAACTCGACGCCGTGTACCGGGCGATCCGCGCCAAGGCGCCCGCCGCCCGCGTGGTCGTCCTCGGCTACCCCCGCTTCTACAAGCTCAACGGGAGCTGCCTCGCCGGACTCTCCGAGACCGAACGCGCCGCCATCAACGGCGCCTCCGACCACCTCAACGCCGCCACCGAGAAGCGGGCCCGCGACCACGGGTTCGCCTGGGGCTCCGTGGTGGGCACCTTCACCGGCCACGAGATCTGCTCCAGCAGCTCCTGGCTGCACAGCGTCAACTGGACCAACATCGGCGAGTCGTACCACCCGACCGCGGCCGGACAGTCCGGCGGCTACTACCCGGTGTTCAACTCGACCGCCTGAGCGGGAGTGGGGGCGGGGGAGCGGGAGTAGGGGGCGGGGCGTACTGCCTGACATGTCACCCCGCACGGTGACGTTGCACGGTCACAGGTGACCGTGCAACGTCACACCCTCAACAAGGGCGGGCGATCCCCATTCCCTTCCCCCTCCCGCTTCCCCTTCACCGGGACAGGATCCAGAACAGGGCGACGAGGGCCAGCAGGATCAGCAGGACGCCGGCGATCAGCACCAGCCCCGCCCGGCCGCCACCGTCCCCGCCGGCCCGACCCCCCTCTCCGCTCCCCGGCCCGCCGGACGCCGGGCCCCCCGACCCGGACGGCGCCGCCCCGGGAGGACCGAAAGCGCCCACCGGTACCGCATTCCCCTCGGGGACACGACCTCCGGCCGAACCCCCGACCTCCGAACCCGTGGAGCCCGCGGAACCCGGACCCCCGGCGCCGCCGACCGGACCGGCGGCCGTACCCCGAGCCGTCACCGGCGCGGACCGCCCGGCGGGCCCGGGGCCCGAGGCGCGTCCCGAGACGGGACCGCCCTCCGCCCGTACCGCCCCGCCCGCCCCCACCAGGCGCAGCAGCCGCGAGACCTCCGCCGGGGCCATCCGCTCCGCCGGCTCCTTGACCAACAGCCCCGTCAACACCGGTGCCAGCGCACCGGCCCGCCGAGGCGACGGCGGCTCCTCCTCGACCACCGCCCGCAACGTGCCCGGCACCGTGGCCCGCCGGAAGGGGGACACCCCCTCCACCGCCGCGTACAACAGCACGCCCAGCGACCACAGATCGGATTCCGGACCCACCGCGCGGCCCGAGGCCCGTTCCGGAGAGGTGGACTCCGGGGTGCCCGCCGTCCCGTCCGGCAGCCGCGCCGCCGGGGTGTCCGCCGGGTCGGCGATGCCGAAGTCGCCCAGCAGCACCCGCCCGTCGTTGCCGAGGAGGACGTTCCCCGGCGTCACGTCCCGGTGCAGCACCCCCACCGCGTGCGCCGCGCGCAGCGCCGCGAGCACCTGCTCGCCGACGTGCGCCGCACGCTGGGGCGACATCGGCCCCTCGGCCGCCAGGACCTCCGCCAGCGACAGGCCCCGCACCAGTTCCATGACGATCCACGGCCGGCCGTCCTCCGACACCACGTCGTGGACGGTCACCACCCCGCGGTGCGAGATCCGGGCCGCGGCCCACGCCTCCCGCTCCACCCGCCGGTACGTCCGGGCGACCTCGCCGGCGTCCCGGCCGGCGGGCGCGCGGACCTCCTTGACGGCGACGTCCCGCCCGAGCACCTCGTCCCGGGCCCGCCACACCGTCCCCATGCGGCCCTGCCCCAGCGCGTCCAGCAGCCGGTACCGGCCGCCGAGCATCCGGTCACCGCTCGGCAATCCGCTCACGCAGTCCCCCTCCGCGTCGCCCCGGCGCCGCGCGACCGGACGGTCACTCCACGTTAGTGGAGAACGTCCCGTTTGCCAGCCCGTGCGACGTCGTCCGCTCGTCGCCCCCGACGGCGAGTGCGGAGAGTAGCGGGCAGCTCCGCTGAGTAACCGTCAATTGTCGCGCCGTGACGGGCGAATCACCCTCCCGGGATACCCGACTGCGCCGAGAGGGCGATAGGGTTACCCTGCCCGGGCCGGGTGCCCTCGTACGGGTGGGGAGAAGACATGGAACAGATAACGATGCGCAGCAGGCCGCCACGCGTGCCTGCCATCACCTGCGGCAGCAGCGCGACCAGTTCGCGCCTCGACCGCCACCTCGCCGTGCTCGGCGGCCCCGCCGTCCCGCAGCGCGAGGCGGCCGAAGCCACCCTGCTGATGCGCGAACTGACCTCGCGTGACCACTCGCGCGTCCGTCGCAGCCGCAGCGAGCGCGTCTCGCTGTTCGCCCCGCTGCGCCGCCTGCGCCGGTCGCTCTTCGGCAGTCGCCACTGACCCGTCCCCTCCCCGGCACCCGTCCGGCCCCGGCTCAGGCGACCACACCGTCCCGGCGCAGCCCGGCGATCTGAGCGTCCGTCATCCCCAGGGCGCCCAGCACGGCACCGGTGTGTTCGCCGAGCGCCGGAACCGCACCCATCCGCGGTTCCGGACCGCCGGGCAGCACCACCGGCGGCAACAACGCCCGCAACGGGCCCACCGGCGAACCGACCTCCCGCCAGCGGTCCCTGGCGGCCAACTGGGGATGCGCCGCCACCTCCGCGACCGAATTGAGCCGCGCGCAGGCGATGCCCGCCTCCTCCAGCCGCTCGATCGCCTCCTCCGCCGTCATCCCGGCCAGCGCCGCCGCCGTCACCTCGTCGGTCTTCACCCGGTTCGCCGTCCGCGCCGCGTTCGTGGCGAACGCCGGATCCTCCGCCAACTCCGGCCGCTCCAGCACCCGCACGGCCAGCCGGCGCCACTCCCGGTCGTTCTGCACCGACAGCAGCACCCGCCCGCCGCCCGCCGTCGCGAACGCGTCGTACGGGGCGATCACCGCGTGCGCCAGCCCCGTCCGCTCCGGCTGCACGCCCCCGTGCAGCGTGTGGTGCAGGGGATGCCCCATCCACTCCGCCAACGCGTCCAACATGGACACCTCCACCGGCCCGCCCCGCCCGGTCGCCCCGCGCCGCAGCAACGCCGCCAGCACCCCGGAGAAGGCGTACATCGCGGCAGCGATGTCCGCCGCCGGGATCCCCGCCTTCACCGGCCGCTCCGGCGTCCCCGTCACCGAGACCAACCCCGCCTCGCACTGCACCAACATGTCGTAGGCCCGCTTGTGCGCGTACGGGCCCTCGGCGCCGTACCCGGACACGTCCACGGCCACCAGCCGGGGGAACCGCGCGCACAAGGAAGCGGCGTCCAGACCCAGCCGGGCCGCAGCGCCCTGCGCGAGGTTCTGCACGAACACGTCGGCGCCGGCCAGCAGCCGTTCCACGACCTCCCTGCCCCGCGGATCCTTCAGGTCCACCGCCACCGACTCCTTGCCGCGGTTGGCCCACACGAAGTGCGAGGCCAGACCGGCCGCGGCGGTGTCGTAGGCGCGGGCGAAGTCCCCACCGTCCGGACGCTCGATCTTGATCACCCGGGCCCCCAGGTCCGCCAACTGCCGGGTCGCGAACGGAGCCGACACCGCCTGCTCCACGGCCACGACGGTGACTCCCTCAAGGGGCAGGGGGACGGGCGATCGCTCGGCGCCGGACCCGCCGGACCCGACGGACCCGGCGACGGCCCCGGAAGCCCCGGAGGGCGGGGTCGGGCCGGACGGCTCGGACGAGTGAGACGGCTCGGACCGGTCGGACGGCTCGGACGGATCCGCGGGGTTCGAGTGCACTGTTACGGGTGACATGGCATGCAGACCTACCCGCTGGAACCCCGCCCTGTCACCCCCTCACCCACCGCCTCCCGCGCCCGTCCGCTCGGTGGGCCGGCGCTCCCGCCGCCTCACAGCAGCGCGAACTGCCCGCCCGGCCCCTCCTCGGCCTCGTCCAGCACGGAAGCGGGGCGCCGGGCCGTCCGCGGCACCGGCAGGACCCCGGCCTCCCGGAGCACCGCGGCCGTCACCCGCTCCCCGGCCGCCACCTCCTCCCGCAGCGCGGCCCGCTCCGGCTCCAGCCCCGCGAGCAGGGCCAGCGCGCTGCACAGCGCCAGGAGCTCCGAGGTCCACTCCTGCGGCCAGCGGACGGGACCCAGCGCCTCCAGCCCTTCCTCGCTCCGGTAGCCGGTGCGTTCCGCGAACCAGCGCTCCAACACCGGCACCCCGTCCACGGCGAACTCCCAGGCCGCCGCCGGCACCGGCGACAGTACGCCCGGCCCGAGGCGCAGCTCCTCCGTCTCCGGGTCGTACGCCAAGCTCTCCGGCCGTGCCGGCACCGCCGCCCGCACATAGGGCCGCCGGCCGCCGGGCAACCTCGCCCGGCCGCCCCCGCGGGCGTCGCCGAGCTGCACCGTCAGGATCCGGTGCCCCAGCTCCAGCCCCGCCCGCCACCGTTCCGGGTCCGCCGGCAGCGGCACCTCGTACCCCCGGGGGCCCGGCCCGCCCGCCGCGAGCGCCCAGGCCAACAGGTCCTCCGCGGTCACCCCGGTCCGGTAGCGGTCGGCCAGGAGCCCGGTCAGGCCCGGGGCCAGATTGGGCTCCGCCCCGCCGGGCCGCCGGTACAGCGGCCGCACCGGTCCCGTACGGCCCACCGGCAGGTACGCCGTCACCTGGGGCCGCACCCCGCCGACCAGGAAGAGCTGCCGGGGATCCCGTACCCGCCACAGTTCGGGCCGGGCCGCGTCGATCAGCCGCTGGTCCGGCAGCAGCCACTGCTCGTGGAACGGCCCCACCAGGACCCGCACCGGCTCCGGAAAGGCGCCGGGGGAGACCGCGAACCGCCCGGTGGCCGCGTCCCGCTGCCCCGGCAGGGCGGCGGCGCCACCACCGGGGGAGCGCAGCCGGGACGGCCGGAACAACCGGTCGCGTTCGGGGCCCTCGGCGGCGGTCAGGGCGTTCCAGCGGGCCCGCAGGGTCCCCGGATCGGGGGCGGTGACCCAGCCCCGGCCCAGCCGCGGCGCGGGCACCGACCACGGCATGAGATCGTCCAGCAGCGGTACGTCTTCGCTCACGGCGCCGATGGTAGGGGCTGCCCGGGGGACGTTCCCAGTGCCCGGGCCGGGCCCCGGCCGAAGCGCTACGCTCCTCGTACGGGCCGGATCACGGGCCGCGGGCCCCGCACACCGGGCGCTCCGGGCGGGCCCGCCGCACCCCGTGCCGCCGGCCGCGCACCGAGCCGGGAGGCGCCATGAGCGAGTACGGCAGCGAGTACACCACCCCGTCGCAGGCCGAAGGCGAACGCCTGGACGAGGACATGGACGAGAAGGAGCGGCGGGCGAGCCACCACCCGCAGACCGCCCGCACCACCCCCTCGCAGGCCGAGGGCGAACGGACCGCCGAAGACGACCGCTGACCCGCGCCCGAGACGACCGCTGACCCGCGCCCGAGACGACCGCTGACCCGCCCGGCGGGGGAGGGGCGCTCCGGGTGACCGCGGCGCGTCCCGGGGTCGGTCCCGTGCGCGCGTGCCCGGATCAGTGGGCGTCGACGGTGACCGTGAAGGAGAAGCGGTCCCCGCGGTAGCGGATCCGGGCCACGTCCACGACCTGTCCCGCCTCGTCGTAGGTGACCCCCGTGTAGTGCAGGATCGGGCTGAGCAGCGGCACCTGGAGCAGTTCGGCCGTCGGCGGGTCCGCGAGCCGCGCCTCGACGGTGTCGGTGATGCGGCTGATCCGCACGCCGACCACGTCCCGCAGCACCTTCGTCATCGGCCACCGCTCCAGGTCCGCCGGGTCCACGGACGCCGCCAACTCGGGCCGCAGGGCGTTCTCCGCCCAGTTGGTGGGCTCCCCGCTGGTGCCGTCCCGGCGCAGCCGCCGGTAGGTGACCAGCTCGGCCGCGCCGGGGAAGTACTCGGTCAGGTCCCCCGGAACCGGTCCGCGGGTCTGGCCGAGAACCGTCGTCCGCTCGCCCGACTGCTGGGCCACGATCGCGTCGACCGAACCCAGCAGCCGCACCGGGGCCCCGCGCCGCGCCCCCGGCTCGATGAACGTGCCGCGCCGCCGGTGCCTGCTGATCAGACCCTCCTGCTCCAGCTCCTTGAGGGCCTGGCGCATGGTCAGCACGCTCACCCCGTAGTGCTCGGCCAACTGCTCCTCGGTGGGCAGCCGGAGCGAGGCGTCCGGGGTGCGCCCCAGTATCGAGGCGCGCAGGGACTGCGAGACCTGGTACCAGAGCGGAAGCTTCCGGTTCAGGACCACGGAGTCGGGGGCGAAGGCGGTCACGGCTGTCGTTCTTTCCGGGGGCGGGCGGCGGGCCGGGCGTGCAGGAATGCTAGGCCCTCACCGTCACGCGCGGAAATGGCGCTCCATGCCCTGCCACACGTCGTCGTAGCCGCGCTGCAGGTGCTCGGCTCCGGCGGCCTGCGCGGTGGCGATGATCGGCCAGCGGGTCTCGAACATGAAGGCCAGGCCGTCGTCGATCTTCTGCGGCTTCAGCTCGGCCGCGCTGGCCTTGTCGAAGGTCTCCCGGTCGGGGCCGTGCGCGGACATCATGTTGTGCAGCGAACCGCCGCCGGGCACGAAGCCCTCGGCCTTGGCGTCGTACGCGCCCTCGATGAGGCCCATGTACTCGCTCATGACGTTGCGGTGGAAGTACGGCGGGCGGAAGGTGTCCTCGCCGACCAGCCAGCGGGGCGCGAAGACCACGAAGTCCACGCCCGCGAGACCGGGGGTGTCGGAGGGTGAGGTCAGCACCGTGAAGATCGACGGGTCGGGGTGGTCGTAGCTGATCGTGCCGATCACGTTGAAACGGCGCAGGTCGTACACGTACGGCACGTGCGTGCCGTGCCAGGCCACGACGTCCAGCGGGGAGTGGCCGTAGGTGGCGGTCCAGAGGTTGCCGCAGAACTTGTTGACCACCTCCACCTCGCCCTCCACGTCCTCGTACGCCGCCACCGGGGCCTGGAAGTCACGGGCCGCCGCCAGACCGTTGGCACCGATGGGGCCCAGGCCCGGCAGCTCGAAGGGCTGGCCGTAGTTCTCGCAGACGTAGCCCCGGGCGTCCTCGTCCAGCAGCTCCACCCGGAAACGGACCCCGCGCGGAATCAGCGCGACGTGCCCCGGCTCGGCCCGCAGCAGCCCGAACTCGGTGCGCAGCAGCAGCCCGCCGCGCTCGGGAACGATCAGCAGCTCGCCGTCCGAGTCGCTGAACACCCGGTCCATGGAGGCGTTGGCGTGGTACAGGTGCACGGCCATGCCGGACCGCTGCGCGGCGTCGCCGTTGCCGCCCAGGGTCCACAGACCCGCCAGGAAATCGGTGCCCGGAGCGGGCTCCGGCAGCGGGTTCCACCGGAGCCGGTTGGGATCGGGCACGGTCTCGGCGAAGGGGGCGGTGCGCAGCCCGCCGTTGTCGGTCCGGGTGAACGGCGGGTGCGCCGCCGAGGGCCGGATCCGATACAGCCAGGAGCGCCGGTTGTGGGTGCGGGGCTCGGTGAAGGCGCTGCCGCTGAGCTGCTCCGCGTACAGGCCCAGGGGGGCCCGCTGGGGGGAGTTCCGTCCGAGGGGCAAGGCGCCCGGGACCGCCTCCGAGCTGTGCTCGTTGCCGAAGCCGGTGAGGTACGTCAGCCCCTCCGCCGTCTTCCTGGCCTGCTCGACGCCGCTGCCCATCTGCCCGCTCCCGCTCTGCCGAAGGAATCCTATGCCTGACAGTAGGATTCCGGGGCCCGTCCGTCAACGGCGAGCCGGCGCCCCCGGCCGGCGGGAGAGCGCGAACGGCCGGAACTCGTCGGGCGGGGGAGCGGGGGCGTGGGGGCATGAGCCCCGGGACGCGGGCCCGGGGGCTGTCCGGGTCCGACCTCGGGGCCCGCGTCCCGGGCCCGCGTTCCGACCTCTCCTTGGCGGGCGCGCTCCGCCCCGCCCCCGCCCCGTGTCCGCTCCTCCGGCGGCCCGCGGAATCCATGCCGCGCGGGGGGCTCTCAAAAGATGAACATTGCTCTACTCTCTCGCGCATGTCGTGGATCCGCAGGTCTCCTGCCGTGCCCGGGCCCCGCCCCGGAAGAAGCCAGGGAGCGGCCGTCGTCACCGCCCTCCTCGCCCTCCTCGCACTGCTCCTCGCCGCCCCCGACGCCCGGGCCCACGAGGAACGCCCCGTCACGTTCCCCGACGGCTCCGGCTCTGTCCCCACCTACCGCACCGGCGAACCCGACCTGCTCGTCTGCAAGACCGACCGGGCCGCCTTCGGACGCCGGATATCGGGCTTCCCCGCCCCGCTGCGCGCCCGCAACCAGACCCTCTTCGAACGCTGCGCCAAGAGCGGCTACCGCCACCTCCAGCAGGCCGTCGACGCCGTGGACCGCCCCGGCATGAACATCGCGGTCCTCCCCGGCCTCTACGAGGAGGAGCCCTCGCTGCCCGAACCCACCGGGGCCTGCGCCTCCCTCAAGGCCCCCAGCTCCTCACTGGGCTACCAGATCCTGTCCTTCGCACAGCAGCGGCAATGCCCCCACAACCAGAACCTCGTCGCGATCCTCGGCAAGACCGACCTCCAGATCGAGGGCACCGGCGCCTCCCGCCTCGACGTGGTCTTCGACGCCAAGTACCGCAAGCTGAACGCCCTCCGCGCCGACGAGTCCGACGGGATCTACTTCCGGAACCTCACCGCCCAGCGCACCACCTTCAACTCGCTGTACATCCTGGCCGGCGACGGATTCGTCATCGACGACGTCCTCACCCGCTGGAACGACGAGTACGGCTTCCTCACCTTCGCCAGCGACCACGGCCTGTACAAGAACTGCGAGTCCTACGGGAACGGCGACTCCGGCATCTACCCCGGCAGCGCCTCCGACATCAACGACGGCCGCGGCTACGACGTCCCCCGCCACTCCATCGAGATCGCCAACTGCCGCAGCCACCACAACATGGTCGGCTACTCCGGCACCGCCGGGGACTCCGTCTGGGTCCACGACAGCGAGTTCGACCACAACATGGGCGGCGCCTCCATGGACAGCGCCTTCCCCGGCCACCCCGGACTCCCTCAGAACCACGCCAAGTTCGAACGCAACCTCATCCACGACAACAACCAGGACTACTACCGCCACGTCGCCGACGGCACCTGC
>NZ_JBEOSD010000186.1:0-14609 GCF_040302735.1 Streptomyces sp. NPDC097619
CGCTCGGCCTCCGAAGGAGAGATCAAAGAGCCGAGACGGAGCGAGCGCAGCGAGTGCAGTGGCACCAGACGCCGCGGGCCTCACCGGCAAGATCCGAAAGACACGACCTAGAGGCGCTGCCAGAGGGCGGGCACGGCGGGCGGCTCCCAGCCGACCGAGGAGCGGTGTGCCTGGAGGCAGCGGTAGGAGAGTCCGCCGTAGGTGACGACCGCGCCGGCCGCGTAGTTGACCCCGGGGGCCCAACTGCCGCCCGGCGGGGTGCCGGTGGGGGTGGGCGTCGGGGTCGGGGTGGGCGTCGGGCCCGGGTTCTGCGGCACGTTGAGGAGGAAGTCGAAGGACGCCTCCCGGCCGGGCCCCGACTGCCGTACGGACATCAGCAGCCGCGCGTCGAAGATGGTGTCGGTGCTGTTGCGGGGCTCGCCGGGGAAGTACAGCTGGGTGGTCAGCACCGGTCGGCCCGGGGCCTGCACCTTGACGTGGATGTGGCGGGTCCGCCCCGGGTACAGCCCCGGCACGATGGTGTCGAGCCGGAACGCCCCCTGGGCGTCGGTGAACTGGTGCCCGCGGAAGGCGAACCCGCTGTTGTCGTAGGCGCCGTTGGTGTCGGCCTGCCAGAAGTCCAGCAGGGCGCCCGCGATGGGCCGGCAGGCGAGCCCGAAGACGTACCCGGAGACCGACAGTCGGGTGCCGGGGGTGGTGGGGGTCACCAGCGAGGTGCGCAGCGGGGAGTTCGGCTTGAAGTACGGGCCCTCGGTCTGCGGGATCGTCGGGGAGTCGCCGTCGTCGCACTCCGGGGTCAGGTCGGCCGCCGTCAGTGGGGCGCCGGCCCGGTCGCGGGCCAGGGCGACCCCGCCCGCGCCCAGCAGGGGAGCGGCGCCGACCACGGCCGCCGCGGCCTTGAGGAGGGCCTTGCGGCTGATCCCCGGTCCGCCCGGGGTGCCCGTTCCGTCCGGGGCGTCCGGCCGGGCGGGGGTCGGGGGCATCTCGGATGCGGGCATGGCGGCTCCTCGTCGCTGGCGGTGGGGGGAGAGGACCGCGGGGGGCGGCGCGGTACGGAGCCCTGGCCGTCTGCGGGGGGCAGGGAGCCGGGGACGCCGCCCCCTGCGGGGTGGTGCCGTGGAACGCCCCCCACGCTACGGACGGTCCGCGAGCGCAGCGATGGACTCGATGCGGGGATCGTGGTGTTTTCCTCCGGGCCCCGCCACGGCCTCGGCCGCCGCCCGGAACTCCCCCGGCGTCAGTCCCGTCTCCCGCCGGAAGAAGCGGCAGAAGTAGGCGGGATCGGCGAATCCGGCGGCCCGGCCCACCTGGCGCACGGTCAGATCGGTGGCGGCGAGCAGCCGTTTGGCCTCCAGGGTCTGGCGCTGGCGGATCAACTGCCCCGGGGTGCGGCCCGTGGCCTGCTTGACCAGGGCGTGCAGCGAGCCCGGGGAGACCCCCAGCCGTTGGGCGCAGTCCGCCACCGACAGGCCCGGCCCCTCGGGACGGGCGAGCAGGCCGCGGAAGGCGGCGGTCAGCACGCCGGCCCGGCCCGCGGCGGGGGCGGCGGACCCGTCCGGTCCGGCACCGGCCACGGCGTCGGGCGCGGGGGTCGTGACCGGGGACGGGAGCCCCGCCGGGGGCCGGTCGGCCTCGGGGCCGGACGACGGGGCCGAGTCCCGCAGGGCCCGGACCACCAGGATGTGGAGCAGGGAGCGGAGGACCCCGGCGTAGCCCTCGGCGAGGGTGGCGTACTCCGTCTCCATGTCGGCGAGCAGGGCCGCGTAGCCGGGGGCTCGGTCGCCGAGCCGGAGCCAGGGCCGGGTGCCGAGCACCCGCAGCGACTCCGCGTCCTGCGGATGGAGGAGGAAGTCCTCCTCGAAGAGGACCACGTGGCCGGTGACCCCCCGGGCGCGCTCCCAGTGGTGCACCTGGCCCGGGGTGATGACGCACAGGTGCGGGGGGTCGAGGCGGGTGTGCCGGAGGTCCTGCACGTGGCCGCCGGTGCCGCCGGTGACGTGGAGGATCTCGTAGAAGGAGTGCCGGTGCGGGAATTCGGCGCGGGAGAGCGGGCCGATGGTCTCGAAGGAGCCGATGGCGAAGGGCAGCAGCTGCGGCATCGGCACCTCCAGTCGGTGCAGGGGCAGTTCGGCCGCCCGGGCCCCGCTCACGTGTGAGTCCGTGATCTGCGCATGCCAGCAGTCTGGGAGAGGAGCCGGGTGCGGTCCAGACCAACCCCGGCCGGTTCCGGCGGTCCGGATTCCGCCCGACGAGCCCGACGACCTCGACGACCCGGGCGAGCCCGGCGACCTCGACGAGCCCCGCGACCCGGCGAGCCCGGCGAGCCCGGCGAGCCCGGCGGGTCCGCCGGGTCCGCCGGGTCGGTCGCGGGGAGGGTCGGGCCGCGGGCGGTGTGGGAGGGTCGGGCCGCGGACGGTGTGGGCCGACGCTCCCCGCGCAGCGGTCTCAGGGGGTGCGGATCAGGCGGCGGGCCCCCGCCCGGGCCACCGCCGCGGTGCGCGAGTCCACGCCCAACTTGGCGTAGATGTGCACCAGGTGGGACTTCACGGTGGCCTGGCTGAGGAAGAGCCGCTTGCTGATCTGCAGGTTCGACAGTCCGTCCGCGACCAGTTGGAGCACTTCGAGCTCCCGCTTGGTCAGGGCCTCGGCCGGGGTCCGCATCCGGTCCATGAGCCGCAGGGCCACCGCCGGAGCCAGCGCGGACTGCCCGGCCGCGGCGGTCCGCACGGCGGCCGCCAGCTCCTCCGGCGGGGCGTCCTTGAGGAGGTAGCCCGAGGCCCCGGCCTCGACCGCCGCCAGGATGTCGGCGTCGGTGTCGTAGGTGGTCAGCACCAGCACCCGGGGCGCGCCGGGCCGGGCGGTGATCGCCGCCGTGGCCTCGGAGCCGTGCATCCCGGATCCGAACTGGAGGTCCATCAGCACCACGTCCACGGCGGTCTCCGTCGAGGCGGCGAGCTCCACGGCCCGCTCGGCGGTCGCGGCCTCGGCGACCACCTCGAAGCCGGGCTCGGTGTCCAGCACCGCGCGCAGCCCCGCCCGTACCACCGGGTGGTCGTCGGCCAGCAGCAGCCGGATGGTCATGCGTCCTCCACGGGCAGCGGCAGGGTGACGGCCAAGGCGGTGCCCTGGCCGGGGGCGGACTCCACGGTGAAGGTGCCGCCCAGGGACTCGGCCCGGGCCCGCATCGCGGGCAGCCCGAACCCGCCCTCGCCCGCCGGGGCGGAGGCGGGGTCGAAGCCGCGGCCGTCGTCCACGACGTCCAGGGTGACCGAGGAGTCCATGAAGGTCAGGGTGATCTCGGCGCGCTCCGCGGCCGCGTGCCGCACGACGTTGGCCAGTGCGGACTGGGCGATCCGCAGGAGCGCCACCTCGTAGGGGGTGGGCAGCTCGGCCGGGGTGCCGCTGGGGGAGAAACGGACCCGGGGCCCCACCGCCGTCGCGCAGAGCCGTTCCAGCGCGGCGGCCAGGGAACCGTGTGCGAGATCGGGCGGGCTGAGGGCGCGGACGAACCGGCGGGCCTCGGCGAGGTTGTCCTGGGCCGCCTGCCGGGCCTGCCCGATGTACCCGGCGGCGGCCTCGCGCGCGGCGGCGTCCGACTCCCCGGCCCCAACCGCCGCACCGGCCCCGACCACCCCACCGGACGCGACCACCTGACCCGCCCCGAACGCCCCGGCCGCCGTGCCGACCACCGGAACCCCGGACCCGACCTCCGCGCCCGGGCCGATCGGGCCCGAGCCGACCGGGCCCGCCTCGCCCACGATCACGCCCGCCTCGCCCGCGCCCGCGTCCGCCCCACCCACGAACGCGCCCGCGCCGTCCCCGGCCTCCGCCAGGGCGCGTTCCGCGGCGCGCAGCAGGAGCTGGATCGAGGACAGGCCCTGGGCGAGGGTGTCGTGGATCTCGCGGGCCAACCGCTCCCGCTCCGCGAGGGTGCCCGCGTGCCGCTCGGCCGCCGCCAGCTCGGCCCGCGTGGCGATCAGCTCCTCGATGAGCTCCCGGCGCCGCTCGCTCTCCCGGTACAGGGCCTGGTAGCCGAGCACCGTGGCCACCGCCACCGCCGCGCCCAGCAGCGGGCCCAGGAAGGCGCCCGGGTTCACCGTCCCGCTGTGCGCCAGGAAACCGCCGATGGCCGCGCAGGCCGTCACCGCCACCGCGGGCAGGGCCCAGCGCAGCGGCAGCAGGTGCAACTGGAGGAAGTACAGGGGGAAGGCCAGCCACACCCCGTCCGGGGACAGCACCAGCAGCCCGGCCCAGGAGAGCCCGAGGACGGCCAGCCACAGCCCGGCGGCGCGCGCCGAGCGGTGCACGGCGGGGCTGCGCACCCCGGCCGCGTACACGGCGGCGGTGAGGACCGCGGCCGCCGCCACCGCCCGTGCCTCCGCTCCCGTCCCCGCCCCGGAGCCCGCTCCGGCCAAGGCCCGGGCCGCCGCCAGGGCCAGCAGCCCCACCAGCAGGGCGTGCAGGCAGAGCCGCAACAGGCGGGTGACCGGGGTGAGGGAGCGCGGGGCGGTACGGAATTCCATGGCCGGACCAGCGTAAACGGGAGTTCCCGGACACCGGTCAACCGAAAGGTTGAGCCACGGGTGCTCCCTTCGATACGTCCGCGTCGCCCGTGGCGCGATGTGGCGGGGGCCGCCGCCCGGCGAGGGTGGGGGCATGTTCGTCGCATGGAGAGACCTGCGGTTCGCCCGCGGCCGGTTCGCCCTGATGGGCGCCGTCGTGGTGCTGATCACCCTGCTGGTGGGGCTGCTGTCGGGGCTGACCTCGGGCCTGGCCCGGGAGAACACCTCGGCCGTGACCGGCCTGCCCGCCGACCACCTGGCCTTCGCGGCCCCCTCCGGGGACCAGGAGGTGTCCTTCACCTCCTCCTCCGTCCCCGAGAGCGCCTGGCGGACCTGGGCCGACCGTCCCGGGGTCGCCTCGGCCCGGCCGCTCGGGATCCGGACCCTGAACGCCTCCGCCGGTGACCGCGCCGCCGCCGTGTCCGCCTTCGGTACGGAGCCGGACGCGGGCCTGGCCCCCAGGGTGCCGGGCGCGCCCCTGGCGCAGGGCAGGGCCGTGCTCTCCGAGAAGGCGGCCCGCGAACTGGGCGTCGGGGTCGGGGACCGGGTGCGGATCGGCGGCCTGGAGGAGACCGTGGCGGCGGTGGCGGGCGACGCCTCGCACAGCCACACCCCGGTCGTGTGGATCACCCTCGACGACTGGCAGCGGCTGGGCGCCCCGGGGACCTCCCCGGAACAGCGGGCCACCGTGATCGCCCTGCGGACCTCCGGGGACGCGGACCTCGCGGCGGGCGACCGGGCGGCCGGCACCCGCACCCTCGACCGGGACGACTCCCTCACCGCCATCGGCTCCTACGCCGCCGAGAACGGCTCCCTCCAGCTCATGCGCGGCTTCCTCTTCGTGATCTCCGCACTGGTCATAGGGGCCTTCTTCACCGTGTGGACGATCCAGCGCAGCGGGGACGTGGCCGTCCTCAAGGCGTTGGGGGCCTCCACGCCCTACCTCCTCAAGGACGCCCTCGGGCAGGCCGTGGTGATGCTGCTGGCCGGGACCGGCCTGGGGACGGCCCTGGCGCTCGGTGCTGGGGCGCTGATCGGCGGCGGGGACGTGCCCTTCGTCCTCGACGCGCCCACCGTGCTCGTGCCCGCCCTGGTGATGATCGTCCTCGGGGTGCTGGGGGCCGCCCTGTCCATCCGGCGGATCACCGCCGTCGACCCGCTGACCGCGCTCGGGAGCGCCCGATGAGCCTGTTGATGCACGACGTGACCCTGACCTACCCCGACGGCGACGGGCGTCTGACCGCCCTGGACTCCGTCGGACTGGAGGTGCCGGGCGGCACCCTGACCGCCGTGGTGGGGCCCTCCGGTTCCGGCAAGTCGAGCCTGCTGGCCGTCGCGGCGACCCTGGTGACCCCGGACGGGGGCCGGGTGGAGGTGGCCGGTCGGGACACCGCCCGGCTCGGACCGGCGGAGAAGGCGGCCCTGCGCCGCGAGCACATCGGCATCGTCTTCCAGCAGCCGAACCTGCTGCCCTCGCTCACCTGCGTCGAGCAGCTGCTCGTGATGGGGCACCTGGCGGGCCGGCCGGTCCGGGAGCTGCGTCGCCGGGCCCTGGAGCTGTTGGACGCGGTCGGACTGGCCGATCGGGCCCGCAGCCGCCCGCACCGGCTCTCCGGCGGGCAGCGCCAGCGGGTCAACATCGCCCGGGCCCTGATGAACGAGCCCTCGGTGCTGCTGGTGGACGAGCCGACCAGCGCCCTGGACCACGAGCGGGGGGCCGCCGTGCTGGAGCTGCTGACCGCGCTGACCCGGGAGCGGTCCACGGCGACGGTGCTGGTCACCCACGACCGCGCGCACCTGGACCGCGTCGACCGCACGGTCACGATGACGGACGGCCGCTTGACGGGCGGCCGGTTGACGGACGGGGCGACGGAGCCCCGGGTGTCCCCGGCGTCCCGGGCCGTCCGGTCGGGATAGCGGCGCGCCGGGGACGGCGGCACCGCGAAGGAGCTCGGGATCCCCCGGGGGGCGCCGCCCCCCGGGGGATCCGCGCTACGCCGGGTTCTGGTTGGCCAGCGCCACGGAGAGTTCGGCGGCCACGCCCTGGAGGATCGGCACGATGGTCTCGGTGGCGGCCTCGGTGACCCGGCCGGCCGGACCGGAGATGGAGATGGCCGCGGCGGTCGGGGAGTTCGGCACCGAGACCGCGAGGCAGCGGACCCCTATCTCCTGCTCGTTGTCGTCCACCGCGTAGCCGGCCTTGCGGACCTGCTCCAGGGCCTCCAGGAAGCCCTCGGGGGTGGTGATGGTCTTCTCGGTGGCCGCGGGCATGCCGGTACGGGCCAGCAGGGCGCGGACCTCGTCGGCCGGGGTGTACGCCAGCAGGGCCTTGCCCACGCCCGTCGAGTGCGGCAGCACCCGGCGGCCGACCTCGGTGAACATGCGCATGGAGTGCTTGGAGGGCACCTGCGCCACGTAGACGATCTCGTCGCCGTCGAGGAGGGCCATGTTGGCGGTCTCGCCGGTCTCCTCGACGAGGCGGGCCAGGTAGGGGCGGGCCCAGGTGCCCAGCAGCCGGGAGGCGGACTCGCCGAGGCGGATCAGCCGGGGGCCGAGGGAGTAGCGGCGGTTGGGCTGCTGCCGCACGTAGCCGCAGGCCACCAGGGTCCGCATCAGGCGGTGGATGGTGGGCAGGGGCAGCCCGCTGGCGGTGGACAGTTCGCTGAGGCCCACCTCGCCGCCCGCGTCCGCCATGCGTTCGAGCAGGTCGAAGGCGCGCTCGAGGGACTGGACGCCACCGCTGGCGGCAGGGCTCTTGGCGGAAGCGTCGGTGGTGCTGGCGCTGGACGTCGGCACGGCGCGGTCCTTTCGGTGCTGGCAGGCAAGGGAGCAGCCTACCGGGCGGCCGACGTTCGAGCCGGCTTCGGGGCGGACGCCGTACCTGCCGGTCAGAGGCGGTTTGTCCGGGAGGGGACCGGCCTCCGCGAGGGCCCCGGCGGGCCGCTCGTGGTGGTACCTACGTTCTGTAGAGCGAAATCCTAATTCCATTCTGTGGAAACATCCAATTGCGACCCCTGGGGCTCGGGTGACTGTCCGGCCACTCTTGACGGGCCCCGGATCGGCGTGAAGACTCCGTCAACAGAACGTTGAATTTCGCTCTGTGGAAGTAGATGGGGAGGTTCCGGGTGTCCGACACGGCAGTGGAACTGGTACTGCGCTCGACGCGCGTCATCACCCCCGAGGGCACGCGGGCGGCTTCGGTCGCCGTGGCCGACGGGAAGATCGCGGCCGTGCTGCCGTACGAGGCCGCGGTACCGGCCGGGGCCCGCCTGGAGGACTTCGGTGACGACGTCCTGCTGCCCGGCCTGGTCGACACCCACGTCCACGTCAACGACCCCGGCCGCACCGAGTGGGAGGGGTTCTGGACCGCCACCCGCGCCGCCGCGGCCGGGGGCATCACCACCCTGCTCGACATGCCCCTGAACTCGCTGCCGCCCACCACCACGGTGGAGAACCTGCGGGTCAAGCAGGAGGTCGCGCGGGCCAAGGCGCACGTGGACGTCGGCTTCTGGGGCGGCGCCCTGCCCGACAACGTCAAGGACCTGGCCCCGCTGCACGAGGCCGGCGTGTTCGGCTTCAAGTGCTTCCTGTCGCCCTCGGGCGTGGACGAGTTCCCCGAGCTCGACCAGGACCAGCTGGCCGGCTCCCTCGCGGAGATCAGCGGCTTCGGCGGCCTGATGATCGTGCACGCCGAGGACCCGCACCACCTGGACTCCGCCCCGGTCGTGCCGGGCCCCAAGTACGCCGACTTCCTCGCCTCCCGACCCCGGGACGCCGAGAACACCGCGATCGGCAACCTGATCGCGCAGGCCCGCCGGCTGGACGCCCGGGTGCACGTGCTGCACCTGTCCTCCAGCGACGCCCTGCCCCTGATCGCCGAGGCCAAGGCGGAGGGCGTCCGCGTCACCGTCGAGTCCTGCCCGCACTACCTCACCCTCACCGCCGAGGAAGTGCCCGACGGCGCCAGCGAGTTCAAGTGCTGCCCGCCCATCCGCGAGGCCGCCAACCAGGACCTGCTCTGGGAGGCCCTCGCCGCGGGCACCATCGACTGCATCGTCTCCGACCACTCGCCTTCGACCGCCGACCTGAAGACGAGCGACTTCTCCACCGCCTGGGGCGGCATCTCCTCCCTCCAGCTGGGCCTGCCCGCGATCTGGACCGAGGCCCGCCGACGCGGCCACGGCCTGGAGGACGTGGTCCGCTGGATGTCCGAGGCCCCGGCCCGGCTCGCCGGGCTGACGCGGAAGGGCGCCATCGAGGTCGGCCGCGACGCCGACTTCGCCGTCCTCGCCCCCGAAGAGACCTTCACCGTGGACCCGGCCGAACTCCACCACCGCAACCAGGTCACGGCGTACGCGGGGAAGACCCTGCACGGCGTCGTGAAGTCCACCTGGCTGCGCGGCGCGAGGATCGCCGAGCACGGCACCCCGTCCGAGCCCACCGGCCGACTCCTTGAAAGGCAGAACTGACAGTGGCGATCCCTTCCTTCACCGGTAACGCGAACCCGTACGGGGGCGGCGACCCGTACGCCGACTACCGCACCGCGGACTTCCCGTTCACCCAGTACGCGAACCTCGCCGACCGTCAGCTCGGTGCCGGCGTCATCGCCGCCAACGACGAGTTCTTCGCCCAGCGCGAGAACCTCCTCGTGCCCGAGGCCGCCCACTTCGACCCGGAGCACTTCGGTCACAAGGGCAAGGTCATGGACGGCTGGGAGACCCGCCGCCGCCGCGGCGTCTCCGCCGAGCAGCCCTGGCCCACCGCCGAGGACCACGACTGGGCCGTCGTACGCCTCGGCGCCCCCGGCGTGATCCGCGGCATCGTCGTGGACACCGCCCACTTCCGCGGCAACATGCCGCAGGCCGTCTCCGTCGAGGCCGCCTCCGTGGCGGGCGCCCCCACCCCCGAGGAGCTCCTCGGCGCGGACGTGAAGTGGACGACCATCGTCCCGCGCACCGCCGTCGGCGGCCACGCCGCGAACGGCTTCGAGGTCACCGCCGAGCAGCGCTTCACGCACCTGCGCGTCAACCAGCACCCCGACGGCGGCATCGCCCGCCTGCGGGTCTACGGCGAGGTCCTGCCCGACCCGGCCTGGCTGGCCACCCTCGGCACCTTCGACGTGGTCGCCCTGGAGAACGGCGGCGCCGTCCAGGACGCCTCCAACCGCTTCTACTCCCCGCCGACCAACACCATCAACCCGGGCCGCTCCCGCAAGATGGACGACGGCTGGGAGACCGCCCGCCGCCGCGACGACGGCAACGACTGGATCCGCTACCAGCTGGTCCAGGAGTCCGAGATCCGCGCCGTCGAGATCGACACCGCCTACCTCAAGGGCAACTCGGCGGGCTGGGCCGCCCTCTCCGTGAAGACCGGCGAGGACGGCGAGTGGCAGGAGTTCCTGCCGCGGACCCGCCTGCAGCCCGACACCAACCACCGCTTCGTCCTCGACGCCCCCGCGGTGGGCACCCACGTCCGGATCGACATCTTCCCGGACGGCGGCTTCTCCCGCCTGCGCCTCTTCGGCTCCCTCACCGAGACCGGCGCGGCCGCCCTGGCCGCCCGTCACCAGGAGCTGAACGGCTGACGGCGGCAGCCATGAGACCCGGGCGGAGCGACACCCGCCCGTGACCGACGGGACGTGCCGGAAGACAGCGCCGGCGCGTCCCCCGGGGACCGTGGGACGTACCGGAAGACAGCGCCGGTACGTCCCACCACCCGTTTCCGGGGCCGTACCCGCCCGCGCACCCGCCTCCGCGAGGAGGGCGCGGCCGGCCCCGCGCGCGGCACCGCGGACGGGCGTACGGTCCGTCCCGCGTCCGGAGGACGGCCGCGTGGCGTCGCCCGCCCTGCCGGTGGGGCCGGGAAACCTGGGTCGGACCAGCGCACCTCTCCCCGGGAGCCCCGCATGAGCGAACTGACCCTGACCGCCTTCACCACCCTCGACGGGGTCGTCCAGGGCCCCGGCGGCCCCGGCGAGGACGACAGCGACGGCTTCGCCCACGGCGGCTGGCTCGTGCCCTTCGCCGACGAGGGCATGGGCGAGTTCATGACGGAGGTGATGGAACGGGCCGGCTCCTTCCTGCTGGGCCGCCGCACCTACGAGATCTTCGCCTCCTACTGGCCGCAGCAGACCGACCCCGCCGACCCGGTGGCCTCCCGCCTCAACTCCCTGCCCAAGTACGTGGCCTCCGCCACCCTCACCGACCCGAAGTGGGCCGGCACCACCGTCCTCGGCCCCGACCTCGCCGCCGAGGTCAACGCCCTCAAGGAGAAGCAGACCGAGGGCGAGATCCAGGTCCACGGCAGCGGCGCCCTCGCCCGCTCCCTGATGGCGCACGGACTCATCGACGAGTACCGGTTGCTCGTCTACCCCGTGGTCCTCGGCCACGGCCACCGCCTCTTCGGCGCCGGCGTCCCCGCCACCGCCTTCGAACTGACCGGCCACCGCACCACCCCCAACGGAATCTCCGTGCACACCTACCGCCCCACGGGCGCCCCGAGCACGGGCACCTTCGCCTGACCGGAACCCCGCCGGTGACCGGAAGCCCTCCGGCCGGGCCCCCGGAGAGGCCGGGAACCGTCCCCGCCGGGGCGCCCGCCCAGGCCCCGGAATCCCCTCGACCGGCCCCACCCCCTCGGGTAGGTTGATCGTTCCCGTGCGAGCCGCCGAAGTCTCCACCCGCCACCAGCCGCAGGAGACCCGGTGTCCGCCCTCGCCGCAGCCGCACCCACCACCCCCCGCCGCCCCTGGACCGCCGACCTGCCCGTGCTGGCCGTCGCCGTGGTCTGGGGCGGCAGCTACCTCGCCGCCAAGGGCATCACCCTCGCCCACACCGTCGTCGCCGTGCTCGTCCTGCGCTTCGCCCTCGTCCTGCCCGTCCTCGTCGTCGCCGGACGGCGCGGACTGCGCGCCCTGACCCCCGCCCAGTGGCGGGGCGCGGGCCTGCTGGGGCTGGTCCTGGCGGGGATCTTCCTGCTGGAGACCTACGGCGTGGTGCACACCTCGGCCACCAACGCCGGCCTGATCATCAGCCTCACCATGATCTTCACCCCGCTGGCGGAGGCCGCGGTGCGCCGGGTCCGCCCGCCCGCGCCCTTCCTCGCCGCGGCCGCGCTCTCGGTGGCCGGGGTGGTGCTCCTCACCCAGGGGTCCGGTTTCACCGCCCCCTCCACGGGCGACCTGCTGATCCTCCTCGCCGCCCTCGCCCGGACCGTGCACGTGCTCCTGATGGCCCGCATCGAGTCCGTGCAGGAGGCCGACGCGCTCTCTCTGACCACCGTGCAACTGGGCTCCGCCGTCCTGGTCTTCGCCGCCCTGGCGGTGCTGCCCGGCACCGGCAGCAGCCCCTGGGCCGCCGCCGCGGACTTCGACGGGCGGGACTGGGCCGGACTCCTCTTCCTCTCCGTCTTCTGCACCCTGTTCGCCTTCTTCGTCCAGATGTGGGCCGTCCGCCGGACCTCCCCCTCCCGGGTCAGCCTGCTGCTGGGCACCGAACCGCTCTGGGCCGCCGCCGCGGGCATCATGATCGGCGGTGAACACGTCGGCCCCGCGGGCCTGGTCGGTGCCGCCCTCGTCCTCCTCGGCACCGCCTGGGGACGCCGTTCCGCGAACGCGCACGGGATGTGACGGAGAGTCCGAAAATCGATTGTCCGTACGACTCCGCCGGCTAGGCTGACACGGATCACCACGGGGGAGAGTGAGCAGTCATGCCACTGATGGACATCACCGGATACGCAGAGGGCTTCAACGAAGACCCGTATCCGCACTACGCCGCGATGCGCGCCACCGGCCCGGTCCACCGGGTCAAGGACGCCCGGGGCACCGACGTCTGGCTGGTCGTCGGACACGAGGAGGCCCGCCGGGCCCTCGCGAACCCGGCGCTCGGCAAGGACTGGCGGGTGTCGGACCAGTACGCCGACACCACGCTCGCCAGCGAGGTCAACCTGAACATGCTGGAGCTGGACCCGCCGCACCACACCCGGCTGCGCAAGCTGGTGGCCCGGGAGTTCACCGGCCGTCGCATCGAGGCCATGCGGCCGCGCGTCCAGCAGGTCACCGACGAACTGATCGACGCCATGGCCGCGACCCCGGACCGCCGCGCCGACCTCATCAGCGCCTTCGCGTTCCCGCTGCCCATGACGGTCATCTGCGAACTGCTCGGCGTACCGGACCTGGACCGCGAACCCTTCCGGATCCTCTCCAACGAGATCCTCGCCCCGGAGACCCCGGAGAGCGAGCAGAAGGCCCTGGACGAGATGGCCGCCTACCTGGCCGGCCTGATCGAGCGCAAGCGCGAAACCGGTGGCGAGGACCTGCTCAGCGCACTGATCCGGACCACCGACGAGGACGGCGACCGGCTCACGGGCGAGGAACTGATCGGCATGGCCTTCCTGCTGCTGGTCGCCGGCCACGAGACCACGGTCAACCTCATCGGCAACGGGGTCCGCGCCCTGCTCGCCCACCCCGACCAGCTCGCCGCCCTGCGCGCCGACCCGGACGGGCTCATCGAGGGCGCCGTGGAGGAGATGCTCCGCTACGACGGCCCGGTGGAGAACGCCACCTTCCGGTTCGCCCTGGAGGACCTGGAGATCGGCGGCACCGCCATCGCCCGCGGCGAGGCCGTGCTGGTCTCCCTCGCGGGCAGCAGCCGCGACCCGGAGCGCTACCCCGAGCCCGACACCTTCGACATCCGGCGCGCCCCGCAGGGACACCTGGCCTTCGGCCACGGCATCCACTTCTGCATCGGCGCCCCGCTGGCCCGGATGGAGGCGAAGATCGCCCTGCGCACCCTGCTGGACCGCTTCCCCGACCTCGCCGAGGTCCCCGACGCCGACCCGTACGAGTGGATCACCGCCTCGCTGATCCGCGGCGTCCGCCGCCTCCAGGTGAGCTGGTAGCCCGCGGTGCGGAGCGGCTTAGGGAAGGCCGGTCGGCACCTCCGCCAGGGGGACCGGCCGGCGTTCCCGCCGGGACAGCTCGCACGCCTCGGCGATCCGCAGGGCGTGCAGCCCCTCCCACCCGTCGCAGGGGTTCGTGCCCTCCCCGCGGACCAGCTTCACGAAGGCGTCCAGTTCCGCGGCGTACGCCCCGGCGAACCGCTCCAGGAAGTCCGCCCACGGCCGACCGGCCGGGGGCGGGCCCTGCGGCTCCGTCGAGGCGATCGGCGTCCGGTCGTCCAGGCCCGCCGAGACCTGGTCCAGCTCCCCGGACAGCTCCATCCGCACGTCGTAGCCGGCGCCGTTGCAGCGGGTCCCCGTGCAACCCGCCAGGGTGCCGCCCTCCAGGACCAGCACCGCCGCGGCGGTGCCGATGTCCCCGGCCTCCCGGAACACCGGCGGCCCGGCGTCCGAACCGGTGGCGTACACCTCGGTCACCTCCAGCCCGGTCACCCAGCGCAGCATGTCGAAATCGTGCACCAGGCAGTCCCGGTACAGCCCGCCCGAGCCCGCCAGGTAGGCGGCCCCGGGCGGGGCGGCGTCCGCCGTCATGGTCCGCACCGAGGTCAGCCGGCCCAGTGCCCCGGACCGCACCAGTTCCCGGGCCGTGCGGAAGCCCGGATCGAAACGCCGCATGAAGCCCAACTGGAGCACCCCGCCGGCGGCGGCCACCTCCGCCAGCACGCCCAGGGTCCGCGTCAGGTCCGTGGCCAGCGGCTTCTCGCAGAAGACCGGCAGCCCGGCCCGTACCGCGCGCCGCACCAGACCGGCGTGCCCCGGGGTGGCGCAGGCCACCACCACCGCGTCCACCCCCCAGCTGAAGACGGCGTCCACGTCGGGGGCGGCCGTGGCGCCCAGACGGTCGGCGAGGGCCGAGGCCCTGGCCGGATCGGCGTCCGCGACCAGCAGGGAGCCCGCCTCCGGGTGCCGGGAGAGCACCCGGGCGTGGAACGAGCCGATCCGCCCGGCTCCGATGAGCCCGATACGCATGGTCTCAACGTGACCCCGGTGGGGCGGTCTGTCAATCATTCGGGCCTTTGCCGGGTTTCCCGGCCTTACCCGGATTCCGCCGGTCCCGGGCCGCTCCGGCCTCCCCGGAGCGGCCGATTC
>NZ_JBEOSD010000187.1:0-14592 GCF_040302735.1 Streptomyces sp. NPDC097619
CGCGGGTTTTCCTCCGGGCGCTTCCTTCGTTCTTGCGTTTCCGACTCTATCAGATCCTTTCGGCGCTGATTCCCGGTCGGCGGGATTTGTCTTTCCGGCCCTGCGGCCGTTCCGACGAGTGAGACATTAGCGGGTTCTCGGCTCTCCGCCTAATCGGCGGTTTACCGGATCCACATTTCGCAAATACGCACGGCGGAGAAGACATCGCGACAAAGCGACGTCGTCTTCTCGTAGGTCTTGCGGGATGGCCGTCCGGGGCCGACCGGGGTCGGTGCTCACGTCGAACAGCTCGGAAGACATTACGCACTTCCCTCAAGCCTGTCAACCCCGCCCCCCGACCCCCGACGAACCCCTCCGCCCTGACCTGCGGACCGCTAGCGTGAAGCCATGACCGCACTGCCCGACTGGATGCGCCCGCCCCGCGCGGAAGGCTGGTTCGCGGAGGATCTCGACCGCCTCCCCGAGGCGCCCCGCCACACCGAGCTGATCGACGGAGCCCTCGTCTTCATGATGTCGCCCCAGCGGTCCTGGCATGGCCGCCTCGTCACCGCCCTGACAACCACCCTCATGGCGCAGGCGCCGGACGGCTTCGAGGTCGAGCGTGAGATGACGATCCGCCTCGATGCCCGCAACCGGCCTGAGCCGGACCTCCTGTTGACAAACCTGACCTATGACCCCGACCGCACCTGGTATGCCCCGGAGGACGTGAAGCTCGTCGTGGAGGCGGTCTTGCCCGAGTCCGCCCATCGCGATCGCACCGTAAAGCTCCGCAAGTACGCGGAGGCCGGCATCCCGCACTACTGGTGCATCGAGGACGAGGAGGGCGCACCGGTCGTCCACGTCTACGAGCTCGACGGACCCACCGGCGTGTACGCCCCCGCGGGCATCTTCCGTGGCAGCCTCCGGCGCCCGGTGCCCTTCGAGATCGGCCTGGACCTCGACAAGCTCACCCCACCGCGGCGCAGCTGAAGGTCCGCACCGCGTCGGTGCGGGTGTGCCGAAGGGGCCGGCTCCGGGTGGAGTCGGCCCCTTCGGGCTTGTGGTGCGGGGGCCGCTAGACGTTGAAGCGGAACTCGACCACGTCGCCGTCCTGCATGACGTAGTCCTTGCCTTCCATGCGGGCCTTGCCCTTGGAGCGGGCCTCGGCGACCGAGCCGCAGTCGACCAGGTCGGCGAAGGAGATGACCTCGGCCTTGATGAAGCCGCGCTGGAAGTCGGTGTGGATGACGCCGGCGGCCTCGGGGGCGGTGGCGCCCTTCTTGATGGTCCAGGCGCGGGTCTCCTTGGGGCCTGCCGTCAGGTAGGTCTGGAGTCCCAGGGTGTCGAAGCCGACGCGGCCGAGGGTGGCCAGGCCGGGCTCTTCCTGGCCGACGGACTGGAGGAGCTCCAGGGCCTCGTCCTCGTCCAGCTCGGCCAGGTCGGCCTCCAGCTTGGCGTTGAGGAAGATGGCCTCCGCCGGGGCGACCAGGGCGGACTGCTCGGCCTTGAAGGCGTCGTCGGTCAGCTCGTCCTCGTCCACGTTGAAGACGTAGAGGAAGGGCTTGGTCGTCAGCAGGTGCAGCTCGTGGAGCAGGTCGCCCTGCTCGGTGCCCTTGGTGATGCCCTTCGAGAAGAGGGTGTGGCCCTCTTCCAGGATCTTGCGGGCCTCGACGACCGCCGCGAGGACGGCGACCTTGTCCTTCTGGAGGCGGGACTCCTTGGTGAGGCGGGGCTCCGCCTTCTCGATGGACTGGAGGTCGGCGAGGATCAGCTCGGTGTTGATCGTCTCGATGTCGTCCTTCGGGGAGACCTTGCCGTCCACGTGGACGACGTTCTCGTCCTTGAAGGCCCGGATGACCTGGCAGATCGCGTCCGACTCGCGGATGTTCGCGAGGAACTTGTTGCCCAGGCCCTCGCCCTCGGAGGCGCCGCGGACGATGCCCGCGATGTCGACGAAGTCGACGGTCGCCGGGAGGACCTTCTCCGACTTGAAGATCCCGGCCAGGACCGCGAGGCGCGGGTCCGGCACGCCGACCACACCGACGTTGGGCTCGATGGTGGCGAACGGGTAGTTGGCCGCCAGCACGTCGTTCTTGGTCAGGGCGTTGAAAAGGGTCGACTTGCCGACATTCGGCAGACCGACGATTCCGATCGTGAGCGACACGTTGCGACTTCCCGTGGGCTGGAGGTGGACGGCCCGGAACGGGGCCGTCCCTCAGTTTACGGGCCGCGCGGGACCGCCCGTGGGCGGCCGTCCACCGGTCCGTCCGGAGTGGCCGGGCGTCTTTCCGTACCGGTCACTCCCGGTCATGTATGAGGAATCCCGGCCGGCACGCGTGTCCCAGGGCCGTGCGGGGGCACCGGGCGACCTACTTTGGTCGCGTGGAGCACTACAGGACGCATTCGCCCCATCACCCGCCGCGACGGCCCGCCGGTGGCGGGGGTCGCCCGGCGTTGCCCTCGCAGGCCCGGACCCGGGCGCCGCGGCCCCGGCCCCGCAACCGAGCGCGGGCGGGGGCCCGACCGGTGCCGCTGTTGAGGCGGCTGCCCGCGCCGCGGCTGACCGGGTTGGGCGGGGGCCTGTTCGCCTGCGCGGCGATGGTGCTGACGGCCGGGGTGGTCTGGCTGGTGTTCGACGGCTCGCTGGTGGCGTACGGGGTGCTGTTCCTGCCGGTGGCCGCCGCCACGGCGCTGTGGGTGCGGCCGGCCGACCTGATCACGGCGCCGGTGTCGGTGCCGATCGCCTTCGCGGTGGGACTGTGGCCCATCGCCGGGGGGCCGGGCGGGTTCGGCGGGCAGCTGATGGGCGAGGTCACGGCGCTGTCGCTGCACGCGGCGTGGTTGTACGGGGGCACCCTGATCGCCGCGCTGATCGTGATCGTCCGCAAGGCCGTGCTGATCGGGAAGCGGCGGATGCCCCGGCGCGTGGCCTGAGCCCGGCCGGGGCCCTCCGCCCCGGCGAGACGATCGGTCGGCGAGACGATCGGTCGACGGGGCGGTCAGCCGGCGGGGCCGGTCAGCCGGCGGGGCGGGCGGCCATGGCCGCGCCGACGATGCCCGCGTTGTTCTGGAGCAGCGCCGGGACGATCTCGGCGCGGACGCCCTCGATCAGGGGCAGGAACTTCTCCGCCTTGCGGCTGACGCCGCCGCCGATGATGAACAGCTCCGGGGAGAAGAGCATCTCCACGTGGGCCAGGTAGCGGCTGAGCCGCCGGGCCCAGTGTTCCCAGCTGAGGTCGTGGTCCTCCTTGGCCTTCACGGAGGCGCGGGTCTCCGCGTCGTGTCCGCGCAGCTCCAGGTGGCCGAGCTCCGAGTTGGGGACCAGGTGGCCGTCGGTGAAGAGGGCGCTGCCGATGCCCGTGCCGAGGGTGAGGAGCACGACGGTGCCACCGCGGTCGCGGCCCGCTCCGTAGGTCATCTCGGCGACGCCGGCGGCGTCCGCGTCGTTCAGGACCGTGACCGGCATCCCGTCGAGGCGGGCGGAGAGCAGGACGGCGGCGTCGGTGCCGACCCAGCCCGCGTCCACGTTGGCGGCCGAGCGGGTGATCCCGCCGGTGACGACGCCGGGGAAGGTGACCCCGACGGGGCCGTTCCAGTCGAAGTGGCGGACCACCTCGGCGACGCAGCCCGCCACTCCCTCGGGGGTGGCGGGCTGCGGGGTCAGTACTTTGTGGCGCTCACGCGCCAGGTCGCCACGAGCCAGGTCCACGGGAGCACCCTTGATCCCGGAACCGCCGATGTCCACGCCGAAGATCTCCATGGGGACACCGTACGCGGACACACCGGCCCAAACGGCTACTTCTCGGCCATCAGCTCCGCTGCCTCGGCGCGCAGGTCGCGGCGGAGCTCCTTGGGCAGCGAGAAGGTGATCGACTCCTCGGCGGTCTTGACGATCTCCACGTCGGCGTAGCCGCGCTCGGAGAGCCAGGCCAGGACCTCCTCGACCAGGACCTCCGGCACGGAGGCGCCCGAGGTCAGGCCGACGGTGGTGACGCCCTCCAGCCATGCCTCGTCGATCTCGCTCGCGAAGTCGACCAGGTGGGCGGCCTTGGCGCCCGCGTCCTTGGCGACCTCGACGAGGCGGATCGAGTTGGAGGAGTTCTTGGAGCCGACGACGATCACCAGGTCGGAGTCGGCGCCCATGACCTTGACGGCCGCCTGGCGGTTGGAGGTGGCGTAGCAGATGTCGTCGCTCGGCGGGGAGACCAGCAGCGGGAACTTGGTCTTGAGGGCGTCGACGGTCTCCATGGTCTCGTCCACGGAGAGGGTGGTCTGGGAGAGCCAGACGACCTTGGACTCGTCGCGGACGGTGACCTTCTCGACGTCGTGCGGGCCGTCGACGATGGTGATGTGGTCCGGGGCCTCGCCGGAGGTGCCGATGACCTCCTCGTGGCCCTCGTGGCCGATGAGGAGGATGTCGAAGTCCTCGTTCGCGTACCGGATGGCCTCCTTGTGCACCTTGGTGACCAGGGGGCAGGTGGCGTCGATGGTGGCGAGCCGACCGCGGGCGGCCTCCTCGTGGACCACGGGCGCGACGCCGTGCGCGGAGAACATCACGATGGAGCCCTCGGGCACCTCCTCCGTCCGTTCGACGAAGATCGCGCCCTTCCTCTCCAGGGTCTGGACCACGTACTTGTTGTGGACGATCTCGTGCCGGACGTAGATCGGCGCACCGTACTGCTCGAGGGCCTTCTCGACAGCGATCACGGCACGGTCCACGCCCGCGCAGTACCCGCGAGGTGCGGCCAGCAGGACACGTCGGGAAGCGGAAGCAGTCATGCCCTCCATCGTACGGGCGTCCCCGACGCGCCGAAGATCCCGTCCGGACCCCAGACTGTTCCGAAAACACGTCCGCGCGGGCCGGGTGCGCGGGCCCGGCGGAGGTGAGACGCGATGAGCGGCACGGTGGCGGCGGAGCCCGCGGGGGCGCCCGGGGGGCTGCGCCGGTCCCTGGGCTTCCGTGACCTGGTGGTCTACGGGCTGCTGTTCATCGCCCCGATGGCCCCGGTGGGGATCTTCGGCACGCTGGTGGCGAAGTCGCACGGGGCGGTGGCGCTGGTCTACGTGGTGGCGACGGTGGCCATGGGGTTCACGGCGTACAGCTACGCGCAGATGGTGCGGGTGGTGCCGCAGGCCGGGTCGGTGTTCGCCTACGCGCGCAAGGGGCTCGGTGAGGGGCCGGGGCTGATCGCCGGGTGGATGGCGATGTTGGACTACCTGCTGATCCCGGCGGTGGCGTACCTCTTCTCGGGGATCGCGATGAACGCCCTGGTGCCGGAGGTTTCGCGGTGGGTGTGGACGGCGCTGGCGGTCGTGGTGACCACCCTGCTGAACCTCTGGGGGGTGCGGACCGCGGCCCGGGTGGGTTTCGCGGTGCTGCTGATGGAGATCGCCGTGCTGACGGTGTTCGTGGTGTCGGCGGTGACGGTGCTGGTGCGGGACGGGGCGCAGCGCGGCTGGTGGGCGCCGTTCGTCGGGGACGGTTCGTCGGGGGGCTTCTCCTTCGCCGCGGTGCTGTCGGCGGTGTCGGTGGCGGTGTTGTCGTACCTGGGGTTCGACGCGATCGCCTCGTTCGCGGAGGAGGTGACGGGGGGCTCGGCGCGGGTGGCGCGGGCGGTGTTGTTCTGCCTGGGGCTGACGGGGGTGCTGTTCCTGGCGCAGACCTATCTGGCGGAGTTGTTGTCGCCGGTGTCGGCGGCGGAGCTGGCGGCGGATCCGGGCTTGCAGGGGGCGGCCTTCTACGAGGCGGTGAACGGCTCGGTGGGGGTGTGGCTGCACGACCTGATCGCGGTGAGCAAGGCGGTGGGGGCGGCGTTCGCGGCGCTCGCGGGTCAGGCGGCGGCGGGGCGGTTGCTCTTCGCGATGGCCCGGGAGCGGCGGCTGCCCTCCTTGCTGGCGCGGACGAGCGGGGGGACCCCGCGGCCGGCGCTGTTGGTGGCGGCGGTGGTGACGCTGGTGGCGGCGGTGTGGGCGGCGCGGCGGGACGACGGTCTCGACCACTTGGTGTCGGTGGTGGACATCGGGGCGCTGACGGCGTTCACGCTGCTGCACGCCTCGGTGGTGGGCTGGTTCGTGGTGCGTCGGATGGCGGGTCCGCCGAGCTGGTGGCGGCACCTGGTGGTGCCGGTGCTGGGTGCGGCGGTGACGGTGGCGGTGATCGTGGCGGCTTCGGGGGCGGCCAAGGTGGTGGGCGCGGTCTGGCTGGCGGCGGGGCTGGTGTTGCTGCTGGTGCAGCGGGGCCGGCGGGACGGGGAGGGGACGGGCGGGTCCGTCGATTCCGGCGGGTCCGCTGGTTCCGATGGGGTCGGGGGTGCGGCCTGAGGGGCGGGGCTCCGGGAGGGGCGTGCGGCGCGGTCGGGGGCTCGGGACGCGTCCGCGCGGCGGGTGCGCGGTGGGGGCGCGCGGCCGGTGTGCGGTGGTCGCTGCCTGAGACGGTGTCAGCGCGGGCGGTTAGCCTGCCTGCATGGGTCTGAATACGTCGGCGGAGGCGCCGCTGCCGGTCGGTCAGGTCTCCCGGCTCATCGGGGGCTGGATCGAGCGCCTGGGGCAGGTGTGGGTGGAGGGGCAGATCACCCAGTTGTCCCGGCGGCCGGGAGCCGGGGTGGTCTTCCTGACGCTGCGGGATCCGGCGCACGACATCTCGGTGAGCGTGACCTGCTTCCGGCAGGTCTTCGACGACGTGGCGGACCTGGTCTCGGAGGGCGCCCGGGTGGTCGTCCTGGCCAAGCCGGAGTGGTACGCCCCGCGCGGGCAGCTGTCGCTGCGGGCCACGGAGATGCGGCCGGTCGGGATCGGGGAGCTGTTGGCCCGGCTGGAGCGGTTGAAGCGCTCGCTGGCCTCGGAGGGGCTGTTCGCGCTCGACCGCAAGCGCCCGTTGCCGTTCCTGCCCCAGTTGGTGGGGCTGGTGGTGGGGCGGGCCTCGGCGGCGGAGCGGGACGTGCTGGAGAACGCCCGGCGGCGGTGGCCGGCGGTCCGCTTCGAGGTGCGCAACGTCGCGGTGCAGGGGGTGCACGCCGTACCGCAGGTGGTGCGGGCCGTGCAGGAGCTTGACGCGCTGCCCGAGGTGGACGTGATCATCGTGGCCCGGGGCGGCGGCAGCGTGGAGGACCTGCTGCCCTTCTCGGACGAGCGTGTGGTGCGGGCCGTCGCGGAGGCGCGGACGCCCGTGGTGTCGGCGATCGGGCACGAGCCGGACTCCCCGCTGCTGGACCTGGTCGCGGACCTGCGGGCCTCCACTCCCACGGACGCGGCCAAGAAGGTGGTCCCGGACGTGGGCGAGGAGCTGGAGCGGGTGCGGCAGCTGCGGGACCGGGGGCTGCGCGCGGTGCGGGGGCTGTTGGACCGGGAGGAGCGGGGGCTGGCGCACGCGCTGGCCCGGCCGGTCTTCGTGCACCCGCAGCGGATGGTGGAGACCCGGGAGGCGGAGCTGGCGGCGCTGCTGGGGCGCAGCGGGCGCACCCTGGGGCATCTGCTGGACCGGGCGGATTCGGAGCTGTCGCACACGCTGGCGCGGGTGGTGGCGCTGAGTCCGGCGGCGACGATGGCGCGCGGGTACGCGGTGTTGCAGCGGGCGGACAGGCACGTGGTCCGTGATCGGGCGGAGGTCGCGGCCGGGGACGTCCTACGGGCCCGGGTGGCGGAGGGTGAGTTCTCGGTCCGGGTGGAGGAGCCGGGGCCGGAGGCCGGGGGCCCGGCCGGGAACGGCGCCCCGGAGGGTGGGGGCGACACGGCCGGCGGGGGCGGCTGAGGCGGGGCGGGCGGGGCTGCTCCGGCTGCTCCCGCAGGTTTCACACGGCGGCAATCTTTTCTTCGGAACGACGGACTTGGGTGGTGTGCGATGGCCGGTACGGCTGAGACGGCGGGCGGTGCCTCGCTCGGATACGAGCAGGCGCGGGACGAGCTGGTCGAGGTGGTGCGCCGCCTGGAGGCGGGCGGGACGAGCCTGGAGGAGTCCCTGGCGCTCTGGGAGCGCGGTGAGGAGCTGGCCGCGGTGTGCCGGCACTGGCTGGAGGGGGCGCGGGCCCGGCTGGACTCGGCCCTCGCGGCCCGGGAGGCCGCCGAGGCGGCGGAGGCCCGGGGCGGGGGTACGGAGGAGTAGGCCCGTCGGGGCGGGGCGCGGTGGGCGTGGTGGGTCACGCGGGTCCGAAGGTCGGGCGTCCGGCGGTCGAGGTCCGGCGTCCACGGCCGAGGTCAGGGACGCGGGGTTCACGGGCGGGGAATAGCTGCCTGCTCAGGCAGGTTCTCTCGTTGTCGCATCCGCAGCACCTTGTGACGGCCACCACCCCGGAACCCGTTTAGTTGAACTTTCACCTATCGGCCGGTTAGAGTCGGTGACGTCGCTCAGCCCGTACCGATGGAAGGCACACCGATGTCCCTCGTTCTCGACGCCGCCGCTCAGGACCTCCTCTTCCGCGAGGCCCGCACCGCCAACACCTTCTCCGACGAGCCGGTGACCGATGAGCAGGTGCAGGCGATATACGACCTGGTGAAGTTCGGCCCGACCGCCTTCAACCAGACCCCGCTGCGCATCACCCTGGTCCGCTCCCCCGAGGCCCGCGAGCGCCTCGTGAAGCACATGGCCGAGGGCAACCAGGCCAAGACCGCCGCCGCCCCGCTGGTCGCGATCCTCTCCGCGGACAACGAGTTCCACGAGGAGCTCCCCCAGCTGCTGCCGCACTTCCCGCAGGCCAAGGACCTCTTCTTCAGCGAGCGCCCGGCCCGCGAGGGCTCCGCGCTGGTGAACGCCGCCCTGCAGGCCGCGTACTTCATCGTGGGCGTCCGCGCCGCCGGTCTGGCCGCGGGCCCGATGACCGGCCTGGACTTCGCCGGCCTCCAGAAGGAGTTCCTGGACGACGACCACACCCCGCTGATGGTCGTCAACATCGGCAAGCCGGGCGAGGACGCCTGGTTCCCGCGCTCCCCGCGCCTCGCCTACGAGGACGTCGTCACCACCGTCTGACGCACCGCGGCCGACGCACCCCGCGTCCGACGCACCACCGTCCCGACGCGCCCCCGCCCGAGCGGCGGGCGGCACCGGTACGAGCGACAAGGCCGGCCCCGGATCATCCGGGGCCGGCCTCTTCGTGTTCTCCGCACGCTCCGTGCGGCCTGCTCCCTGCGCGTGCTCCGCACCCCGCACGAGCGTGGTCCGCGCCCTTCCGCGTCCACCGCGCGGTCATGCGCCCACCGCGCGTTCTCCGCGCGCCCACCGCACGGACCGCGCGGATCAGCCCTTCGTGGGCTCCTCGCCCTTCTTCAGCTCCAGCGACGCGGCCATCGTGCCGAGCTGCTCGAAGGAGCCGGTGCCGGTGACGACGGTCGTGTAGCCGCGGTCCTTGCGGACGAGGGCGTTGTACTTCGGACCCTCCCAGCGCTCCCACGTCAGCTCGCCGGCCCGCTGGGTGGCCTCGGTGGCCTCCGCGCGCTGGGTCACGGCCCGGATGAACTTGTCCACGCCCGGGTCGGTGGACTGCTCCACCGCCACGTACTGGTTCCCCGGGTCCAGGAAGCCCAGGTGCCAGGCGTCGGAGTTCTTCCGCTGGTACGACACCGAGGTGGCCCGCCAGTCCGCGGGCAGCCCCGCCGGGGCCGCCACCGGGTACGGGGCCGCGCGCCGGGCGGTGATCAGCTCCACGCGGTAGTCGACGACGCGGGTCGGGTCGGCCTCGTCGTCGTGCGGGATGAAGATGTAGATGAGGGCGACGATGGCACCGATCACCGCCAGGGACCGCACCATGTCCAGGACCGTCTGCTTGCCTTTCATACCTGCCACGGGACCATCGTCCCCCATGCGCGGGGGCGCTCCTTCACAGGGGGCGCGCGAAGGGCCGCGACAGGGGTCCGGGACCGGTGGCGGTAGGGGTACGGGGTCGCCGACGGGGCGGGGTCCGGGACGGGGCGCCTGCCGGAGTGCCGATCGGGGCGCCGGTCGGGTGGCCGGTCGGGTGGCCGATCGGGTGGCCGATCGGGTCGCGCATACCGAGCGGATACCGATATGCCGCTCATACGTGACCCCCTCTGCTCAATTTGTCGACCTGACGATAGAGTTCCAGGACCCTCCTCAACGGCCGTCGTCGTGCCGTCCACGTACAGAAAGGTGCGCTCCGGTGACCGAGCACAACCTGCCGCCCCAGCTCGAGGTCTCTCCCGAGGCCCCCGACCGGAACCTCGCCCTGGAACTCGTACGCGTCACCGAGGCCGCGGCCATGGCCGCCGGTCGCTGGGTCGGACGCGGGGACAAGATCGGCGCTGACGGTGCGGCCGTGCGGGCCATGCGCACCCTCGTCTCCACCGTCTCGATGAACGGCGTGGTCGTCATCGGTGAGGGCGAGAAGGACGAAGCCCCGATGCTCTTCAACGGCGAGCGGGTCGGTGACGGCACCGGTGCCGAGGTCGACATCGCCGTGGACCCGATCGACGGCACGACCCTGAACGCCAAGGGCATGCCCAACGCGATCGCCGTGCTCGCCGCCGCCGACCGCGGCTCCATGTTCGACCCGTCCGCGGTCTTCTACATGGAGAAGCTCGTCACGGGCCCGGAGGCGGCCGACTTCGTCGACATCAACGCCCCCGTCTCGGTCAACATCCGCCGGGTCGCGAAGGCCAAGGGCATGGCCCCCGAGGACATCACCGTGGTCATCCTCGACCGCCCCCGCCACGAGGGCATCGTCAAGGAGATCCGCGAGACCGGCGCCCGGATCAAGTTCATCTCCGACGGCGACGTGGCCGGTTCGATCATGGCGGCCCGCGAGGGCACCGGCGTGGACCTGCTGCTCGGCATCGGCGGGACCCCCGAGGGCATCATCTCCGCCTGCGCCATCAAGTGCCTGGGCGGCACCATCCAGGGCAAGCTCTGGCCCAAGGACGAGGCCGAGCGCCAGAAGGCCCTGGACGCCGGGCACGACCTGGACCGGGTGCTGCACACGGAGGACCTGGTCCGCGGCGACAACGTCTTCTTCGTCGCCACCGGCATCACCGACGGCGAGCTGCTGCGCGGGGTCCGCTACCGCTCGGAGACGGCCACCACCTCCTCGCTGGTGATGCGCTCGAAGTCCGGCACCATCCGGCAGATCGACTCCACCCACCGCCTGTCGAAGCTGCGCGCCTACAGCGCCATCGACTTCGACCGCGCGAAGTAGTCGCCGCCCGCCGCGGGAGACCGGCGGCGGGCACGCGAAGGGGCGCTCCCGTGTGCGGCGGGAGCGCCCCTTCGTGCACCGGTCGACGGCCGGTGGCGGGCCCGGACGGATCAGCCCGCGGCGGCGATGGTGCCCGCCCCGGGGGCCTGGCGCAGCTCGGCGGCCCGGCGGCGGCGACGGGCCAGCACCACCCGGCGCTCGGCGGCCGTCAGCCCGCCCCAGACCCCGTAGGGCTCGGGCTGGAGGAGTGCGTGCTCCCGACAGGCCACCATCACGGGACAGCGGGCGCAGACCCGCTTGGCGGCCTCCTCGCGGGAGAGCCGGGCCGCGGTGGGCTCCTTGGACGGGGCGAAGAAGAGTGCCGCCTCGTCGCGGCGGCAGACCGCGTCGGCGTGCCAGGGGCCGTCGTCCTCCCTGAGCGGCAGCCGTGGGTTCGGGATGCTCGGAACGCACTGCACGGCGGCTGCCTGCAAGGACTGATGCGGCGGTTGCTGCACGGTCTACTCCTGACGACGTATTCGCGAGCGAGAGACGATGCACCTGTCCTTACCCGCTGAAGACCCGCCTATGCACTGGGTTCCGCTTCGGTAAAGTTCGACCGAATTCCGCCCCCGGGACGGTCCCCGACCGGGGGACCGGTTCGTGCGCGGGGAGACCGTACCGACCCGCCACCGGACCGCGGATCCGACCGCTTCCGGGCGGGGGAGCCGTCCGAGGCCGGTGTTCCCAAGGGCACGGCGCCGCCGGTCAGCCGCCCTGCCGCCCCTTGAGCCGGGCCGCGAGGTCCACCAACCGGGCCCCGGGCTTCTTCCGCGCCTCGATATTTCCCAGGACCGAAAAGCCCCGCACGACCACCACGGGAGCCTGCGGATCCGCTTCCGCCGGGCCGTTCGCGTGCACTTCGAAATTCCCGAGGACGCCGTTGCCGAATCCGCGGAGGGTGACGTTTTCCGGGACGAGGATTTCCACATTTCCGAGTACCGAGGTCACATTCAGCTCGGTGACCTGCTGGGCGAACACGGCCTCGGTGAGGTCGATGGTGACGTCCCCCATGACCGCCACCGCCCGGCTGCGAGGGCCCGGCCGCCAGGAGCCGCGACGGGCGGCGCTGCTGCACACCGCCACGATGTCGTCGGCGTACCCGGTACCGGGGGGCGGGCCGGGCGGCAGCGGCGCGGAGGGGGCCGGGTGCCGGTGGCCCGTCGGGGCGCCGGGGAGGTCCCCCACCAGCGCCTCCAGCTCGGCGACGGTCTTCGAGGCGTACAGGGAGTCCAGCCGCTCGGCGTGCTCCTCGGCGCTGAGGCGGCCCTCGGCGAGGGCGTCCCCCAGGATCCCGGCGAACCGGTCGCGGTCGGCGTCCGAGGCGCGCAGGGCGACGGGGGCGACCGGGGCCGAGGGAGCCACCGGGGCCGAGGGCGCGGCGGGTGCTGCGGGAGCGACCGGCGCCGAGGGGGCCTCGGGGGCCGCCGGGGCGGAAGGAGCAGACGGGGCAGCGGGGTGCTTGTCGAAGTCCACGGACCCAGCATAGCGAGACGCGATAGATCGCGATACTGCTGGGTGAGCCTTACCTCACAACGGGCTTCCCCGGCCCAGGTCCTAACCTTGGAGTACTGCGCTGCCAAAGGCCGTCAGCGCCGTCTGCCGAGTGAGGAATGGGCACAATGCCGGAGTTCGCGTACACCGATCTGCTCCCCCTGGGAGAGGACACCACGCCGTACCGTCTGGTGACCTCCGAGGGCGTGTCCACCTTCGAGGCGGACGGCCGTACCTTCCTCAAGGTGGAGCCGGAGGCCCTGCGCAAGCTGGCCGCGGAGGCCATCCACGACATCCAGCACTACCTGCGCCCGGCGCACCTCGCCCAGCTCCGCCGGATCATCGACGACCCGGAGGCCAGCTCCAACGACAAGTTCGTGGCCCTGGACCTGCTGAAGAACGCGAACATCGCCGCGGCCGGCGTGCTCCCGATGTGCCAGGACACCGGCACCGCGATCGTGATGGGCAAGCGCGGTCAGAACGTCCTCACCCGGGGCGAGGACGAGAAGGCCCTCTCGAAGGGCATCTTCGACGCCTACACGAAGCTGAACCTGCGCTACTCGCAGATGGCCCCGCTCACCATGTGGGAGGAGAAGAACACCGGCTCGAACCTGCCCGCGCAGATCGAGCTGTACGCCACCGACGGCGGGGCGTACAAGTTCCTCTTCATGGCCAAGGGCGGCGGCTCCGCCAACAAGTCCTTCCTTTACCAGGAGACGAAGGCGGTCCTCAACGAGGGCTCGATGATGAAGTTCCTGGAGGAGAAGATCCGTTCGCTGGGCACCGCGGCCTGCCCGCCGTACCACCTGGCGATCGTGGTCGGCGGCACCTCCGCCGAACACGCCCTGAAGACCGCGAAGTACGCCTCCGCGCACTACCTGGACGAGCTGCCCACCGAGGGCTCCGCCCTGGGCCACGGCTTCCGTGACCTGGAGCTGGAGGAGAAGGTCTTCGAGCTCACCCAGAAGATCGGCATCGGCGCGCAGTTCGGCGGCAAGTACTTCTGCCACGACGTGCGCGTGGTGCGGCTGCCCCGGCACGGCGCCTCCCTGCCCGTGGCGATCGCCGTCTCCTGCTCCGCCGACCGCCAGGCCGTCGCGAAGATCACCGCGGAGGGCGTGTTCCTGGAGCAGCTGGAGACCGACCCGGCGCGCTTCCTCCCCGAGACCACGGACGAGCACCTCGACTCCGCCTCCGACGTGGTGGAGATCGACCTCAACCGTCCGATGGACGAGATCCTCGCCGAGCTGACCAAGCACCCGGTGAAGACCCGCCTGTCGCTGACCGGCCCGCTGGTCGTGGCGCGCGACATCGCGCACGCCAAGATCAAGGAGCGGCTGGACGCGGGCGAGGAGATGCCGCAGTACCTGAAGGACCACCCGGTCTACTACGCGGGCCCGGCCAAGACCCCCGAGGGCTACGCATCCGGCTCGTTCGGTCCGACGACGGCCGGCCGCATGGACTCGTACGTGGAGCAGTTCCAGGCGGCGGGCGGCTCCAAGGTCATGCTGGCCAAGGGCAACCGTTCGGCGCAGGTCACGAACGCCTGCGGCAGCCACGGCGGTTTCTACCTCGGCTCCATCGGCGGCCCGGCCGCCCGGCTCGCCCAGGACTGCATCAAGAAGGTCGAGGTCGTCGAGTACGAGGAGCTCGGCATGGAGGCGGTCTGGAAGATCGAGGTCGAGGACTTCCCGGCGTTCATCGTGGTGGACGACAAGGGCAACGACTTCTTCCAGAACCCGGCCCCGGAGCCGACCTTCACCCACATCCCGGTGCGCGGCCCGGGGCTGTAGTCCCCCGGCCGGACGGCTTCACCGGCCCCGACCCCGGTTCCACCCGCCGCGGCGGGGGGGAACGGGGGGGGGGGGGTGGGGGGGGCGGGGCGGGGGCGGGGGGGGGGCTGTGCCTGTGGTGGGTGCGGGGGGCCGCGGGGGGGTGGCGG
>NZ_JBEOSD010000188.1:0-14316 GCF_040302735.1 Streptomyces sp. NPDC097619
TGAGTGGGCCTTGTTGAAGGCGTAGCCGGCGAAGGGGACCAGCACGTCCCAGAGGGCCTTGATGGCCGCGTCGCTGAACCCCTTCTTCTTGGCTCGACGGAACAGTCCGTCGAGCCCCGCGGCCGTCCCACGACCACCACCTCCCGGCGGCCCACTACTGCCGAGAAGCCCCACCCCCACCGTCCCCCGATGACGACGCACCGGTGCCCCGGAGCGCAGCCGCACCCCGGGGCACCGGAACCTCACGGACGCGAGTCTGCCCCGCCCCCACCGCACGGGACGGGGCATCACCCCACGACGGGCCCGTGCGCCGGTCCGGCCGCGACACCGGGAGCGGCCACCGGACCATCACCGGCCCGCCCCTCAGGCCCCACGGACCCCGCAGGCCGCCCCGCTTCCCCATCGCCCCCAGGTTCTCCATCGCCCCCGGGTGCTCCAGCTCGCCCAGGTCCTCCCGGCTCACCGGACCCGTCCATTCCTCCCGGCCCCACCGGCCCCACCGGCGGGTCCCCCGCCAACTGCTCCCGCACGTAGTTCCAGAACACGGCGAGCAGGGCGGCCACCGGCACGGCCAACAGGCTGCCCACCACCCCGGCCAGGCTTCCGCCCAGCGTCACGGCGAGCAGGATCACCGCCGCGTGCAGACCGAGCCCACGGCTCTGGATCATGGGCTGGAAGACGTTCCCCTCCAGCTGCTGCACCAGCACGATGATCGCCAGCACGATCAGGGCGTCCGTCAGTCCGTTCGACACCAGGGCGATGAGCACCGCCACGAAGCCGGCGAAGAGCGCACCCACGATCGGTACGAAGGCGGACACGAAGGTCAGCACCGCGAGCGGCAGCACCAGCGGCACCCCGACGATCCACAGCCCCAGCCCGATGAACACGGCGTCCAGGAGCCCGACGAACGCCTGCGACCGCACGAAGGACCCGAGGGTCTGCCAGCTCCGCGCCGCCACCACCGGCACGTCCACGGCCAGCCGCCCGGGCAGCTGGCGCGTCAGCCACGGCAGGAACCGGGGCCCGTCCTTCAGGAAGAAGAACATCAGGAACAGCGCCAGGACGGCGGTCACGAGCCCGCTGAAGACGGTCCCCACACCGGTGGCCACGGTGGACACCGCGCTCCCGACACTGTCCTGGAGCCGCTCCATCGCCGTGTCGAAGGCCTGGGAGATCTGATCGTCCCCGATGTTCAACGGCGGCCCGGCCGCCCACTCCCGCAGCCGCTGGATCCCCTCGGACACCCCGTCGACCAACTCGCCGGACTGCGAGGCCACGGGCACGGCGATCAACGCCACCACCCCCGCGGCCACCAGCAGCGACACGAGGGTGACCACGGACGCGGCCACCGCGGGCCGCCACCCCAGCCGGTGCAGGAAAGCGGCCATGGGCCAGGTCAACGTGGTCAGCAACAGGGCGATCACGACCGGCCACACGACGGACCACATCCGCCCGAGCACCCACAGGGCCGCCGCCGCCAGAACCGATACCAGAAGCAGCTCGGCGGACACTCGCGCCGAAGTACGCAGCGCTGCGCCCGCCTTAGCGGCACTCAAAGACTCAGACATGCCGTCACCCTACGCACTCCGCTCCCTCGCGCCCCCACGCCGCCCTCGGGCGCGGAACCACCGAGCCGACGCACGCTGCCGGCCGCCCACCGCCTGCCCCGACCGCCGCCATCGAACCGCGCCCCGCCCCCGCACCCTCACGCCGCCCCCGCCCCCACACCGGCACCCCACACCGCACCCGCAGCCCACGCCCGCCCCACCCCCCACACCGCGTCGCCGCAGGCCGTACCGCATCACCCCTTGACGCTCCACCCCCGCGGACGTACGTTCTCCCCAACCAACCGGAAACATTCCTAACAGTCGGCCGGGGGGTGGACGGAAGGTAGTGAGGACGATGGCTCACAAACCGGGGGGCGGAGTCCCCGGCACCCCCAGCGTGCTGCGGGCGATGAACGACCGGGCGGCCCTCGACCTGCTCCTGGAGCACGGTTCGTTGTCCCGGACCCGCATCGGAGCCCTGACCGGCCTGTCGAAGCCGACCGCCTCCCAGCTCCTGGGACGGCTGGAGGCCGCCGGCCTCGTCCTGGCGACCGGCACCAGCACCGGTCGACCGGGCCCGAGCGCGCAGCTGTACACGATCAACCCACGGATCGCGTTCGTCGCCGGGCTCGACGTCACCCCGCACCGGATCCACGCCGCGGTGGCCGACGTGACCGGCCGGGTCGTCGGACAGTACGAACTCCCCACGCCGGGGCGACGAGCCGGAGACGTCACCGCCCAGGTGACCGGGGCACTGGACGGCGCGGTCAAGGCGGCCGGCCTGGTCCGCTCCGACGTCCACCGGGTGGTGATCGGTACCCCGGGAGCCTTCGACCCGTCCACCGGCCGCCTCCGCTACGCCTCCCACCTGCCGGGTTGGCACTCTCCCACGCTGCTCGGCGAGTTGGCCGCCGCCCTCCCGATGCCGGTGGAGTACGAGAACGACGTGAACCTGGTCGCCATCGCCGAACAGCACGCCGGCGCCGCTTCCGGGCATGACACCTTCGTCCTGCTGTGGAACGGCGAGGGCCTGGGAGCCGCCCTGGTCATGGGCGGACACCTGCACCGAGGCTTCACCGGCGGCGCGGGGGAGCTCGGCTACCTTCCCGTGCCCGGCGCGCCGTTGGTCCGCGGCGTGACCCGGGCCAACGGAGGCGGCTTCCAGGACCTGGCGGGCGCGCAGGTACTCCCGGCACTGGCCCGCGAGCACGGTGTCACCGACATCCCGCAAGGCCCGTACCCGGAGGTCGCCGCACTGCTCCTGGCCCGGGCCGCCGCATCCGACACGGGGGCCCACGGGGCCTTCCTCGACGCCTACGCCACGCGACTGGCCACGGGACTCGCCTCACTGGTCGCCGTCCTCGACCCCGAGGTGGTCGTGCTCGCCGGCGGCGCCATCGCCCCCGGCGGGCAACCGCTCCTCGACCGCGTCACCTCCGAACTGCACGAACTCGCCGCCTCGCGACCCCGCCTCGTGCTCGGCGACGTCACCGACCATCCGGTGCAGCACGGCGCCTTGGAGAGCGCACTCGCCACCACCCGCGACGAAGTCTTCGACACGTCCCGCTGAGCCGTGTCCTCCGGACCCCGCCGTGCCCGCCCCGGGCCCGGCGGGCCGGACGACGCCTTCCGACGCCCGGTCCGCACCGCGCCGGAGCCGCGCGCCCCTCTCCCGCCCCGGCCCTTCCCCCGAACCTGCCCGCACCTGCCCGCCCCGGGCCTCCTCCGAGGACCCGGGAGACCGAGCTGCCGAAACCACCCCGGTCACCACACCCGCGCACAGCACACACGGCACAGCGCACAGCGCACACCGCACCTCCCGTGCGCCGACCACGACGGCGAAGACGGCACGCCCACCCCCGCGTCCCGTCCGTCACGACGCCCTCCCGACGTCCCCGTCACCTTTCCCGCCCCCGCTGCACCCCGCCCCCGCCCCCGCTGCGCCCCGCCCCCCTCCCACCCCCGCCCCCGTTCCGCCTCACCAGAGAGTCCTGCCATGCACCGCAAAGCAACGCTCGGCGCCCTGGCCGCCGCCACCGCACTCCTCGCCACCGCCTGTACCGGATCGACCGGAGCCTCCGCCGGCGACGACCCCGACGCGAAGGTCGCCCTGACCTTCTGGCACGGCTGGTCGGCACCCGCCGAGGTCAAGGCCATCGAGGACAACGTCGCCCGCTTCGAGAAGGCCCACCCGAACATCACGGTCAAGGTCGTCGGCAACATCAACGACGACAAGCTGGGCCAGGCGCTGCGCGCGGGCGGATCGAACGGCCCGGACGTCGTCTCCTCCTTCACCACGGCCAACGTCGGCAAGTTCTGCGCCTCGGGCGCCCTCGCCGACCTCAAGCCGTTCATCGAGAAGGACAAGCTGGACCTCGACAAGATCTTCCCGAAGGTCCTCCAGTCGTACACGCAGTTCGAGGGCCGACGCTGCTCCCTGCCGCTGCTCTCCGACGCCTACGGCCTGTACTACAACAAGGACGCCTTCAAGGAGGCCGGTCTCGACCCCGAGGCCCCGCCGAAGACCTGGTCCCAGTTCACCGAGGTCGCCAAGAAGCTCACCAAGGCCAAGGGCGACTCCTACGAGCGCGTCGGTGTCATGCCGACCTACCTCGGCTACGAGACCGTCGTCTCCCACTACATGTCGCAGTGGAAGCACGGCGGGTACTTCGACGCGGACGGCAAGTCCGCCGTCGCGAAGGACCCGGCGTTCGCCAAGATGATGACGTACCAGAAGTCCCTGGTCGACGCCCTGGGCGGCTTCCAGAAGCTGGACAGGTTCCGGACCGGCTTCGGTGACGAGTGGGGTGCCAAGCACCCCTTCCACACCGGCCAGGTCGCCATGCAGCTGGACGGCGAGTGGCGGCTGAACTTCGTCAAGGACGCCAAGGTGACCTTCGACGTCGGCGTCGCGCCGCTGCCGGTCGCCGACGACGAGATCGCCGACTACGGCAAGGGCTACCTCTCCGGCACGATCATGGGCATAGCCCCGCAGAGCAAGAAGCAGAACGCGGCCTGGGAGCTCGTCAAGTACATGACCACGGACACCGAGGCCGTGGTCGCGTTCGCCAACGGCATCGGCAACGTCCCCTCCACCCTGGACGCTCTGAAGTCACCGAACCTGAAGTTCGACGCGCGCTTCAAGACCTTCCTGGACATCGCCCGCCACCCGGCGTCCTCCACCTCCGACGGCGCGGTCAACGGCTCTGCCTACCAGGACACCCTGCAGAAGTTCGCCCAGCAGTACGAGAAGGGCCAGGTCACCGACCTGAAGAAGGGGCTGGCGGACACCGCATCCCAGATCGACCGCGACATCGCCGCGGCGAAGTGACGGCCGGAACCCACCCATGAGCACGGAACCCCCGCCCGCGAAGGGGGCGGCCACCCCGGCCGCCCCCGCTCCCGGAGGACGCAACACGCTCCGGTCCAAGCGACGCCGCGACGCGCTCCGCACCCTGGCCTTCATGGCGCCCTGGCTGATCGGGTTCGGCGTCTTCTTCGCCTACCCGATGGTCTCGACCGTGTACTTCTCGTTCATGAAGTACGACGGCCTCAACCCCCCGGCCTGGCGCGGCGTGGACAACTGGACGTACGTCTTCTCCGACCTGCCCCAGTTCTGGCCGGCCCTGCAGAACACGCTCTGGCTGGCCGTCGTGATGGTCACCTGCCGAGTGGTCTTCGGACTCGGCATCGGCATGCTCATCACCAAGATCAAGACGGGTACCGGAGTCTTCCGCACCCTCTTCTACCTGCCGTACCTGGCCCCGCCGGTGGCCGCCACCCTCGCCTTCGTCTTCCTGCTCAACCCCGGCACCGGACCGGTCAACTCGCTCCTGGAAGCGGTCGGCATCCCCGCCCCCTCCTGGTTCAACGACGCGGCCTGGGCCAAGCCCGCCCTGACCGTCCTCGCCGTGTGGGGCGTCGGCGACCTCATGGTCATCTTCATGGCCGCTCTGCTCGACGTTCCCAAGGAGCAGTACGAGGCCGCCGAGCTGGACGGCGCCTCCCCCTGGCAGCGCTTCCGCTACATCACCCTGCCGAACATCTCCCCGATCATCCTCTTCGCGGTCGTCACCGGGATCATCGGCGCGATGCAGTACTACACCCAGCCGATCGTGGCCTCGAAGGTCGCCTCGGGGGTGATGGGCGGCTCGGGCGTCACCTTCGTCCCCGGCTACCCCGACGACTCCACCCTGACCCTTCCCCAGCTCGTCTACAGCCTCGGCTTCAGCCAGTTCAACTACGGCGCCGCCTGCGTCGTGGCACTCGTGCTCTTCGCCTTCTCCATGGCCTTCACCGCGCTCCTCATGCGCCGGCGCGGCGGCCTGATCGGTTCGGGTGACTGACCCATGACGACCACCACCTCGCGCACCCGCCCCGAGGCGAACCCGACCCCGGACCCGACCCCGAGCCCGGCCCTGCGACAGGCCCGCCGCAAAGCGCTCCTGCACTGGATCGCCGTGCACTCGCTCGGCGTCGCCGCGGCCCTGTTCTTCGTCCTCCCCTTCGTCTTCGTCTTCCTCACCTCCCTGATGAGCGACGAGCAGGCCCTCACCAGCGACCTCACCCCGAACTCCTGGCACTGGGACAACTACGTCAGGGTCTTCCAGGCCGAGGGCTTCCTCACCTGGTGGAAGAACTCCCTGCTGTACGCGGGCCTCGGCACCCTCCTCGTCGTCGTGTCCTCGATCCCCGTGGCGTACGCGCTCGCCAAGTTCCGCTTCCGCGGCCGGCACCTGTCGCTGCTGCTCGTCATCTCGATGATGATGCTCCCGCCCCAGGTCGTCATCATCCCGATGTACCTGTTCTGGGCCAAGCAGATGGACCTCTCCGGCACCCTGTGGCCGCTGCTGATCCCGATGGTCTTCGGTGACGCCTTCGCCGTCTTCCTGCTGCGCCAGTTCCTCCTGACCATCCCGAACGAGTACGTCGAGGCCGCGAGGATCGACGGCTGCGGCGAGTTCCGCACCCTGATCCGTATCGTGATCCCGATGGCGAAGCCCGGCATCGCCGCCGTCGCCCTGTTCCAGTTCTTCTACTGCTGGAACGACTACTTCGGGCCACAGATCTACGCCTCCGAGAACCCCGGCGCCTGGACGCTCAGTTACGGCCTGGAGTCCTTCAAGGGCGCGCACCACACCGACTGGAACCTGACCATGGCCGCGACCGTCCTGGTCATGGCCCCTGTGATCCTCGTCTTCTTCTTCGCCCAGAAGGCGTTCGTCGAGGGAGTCACACTGACCGGAGTGAAGGGCTGAATCACCCATGAAACTGACAGTGGTGGGCGGCGGATCCACGTACACCCCCGAACTGATCGACGGCTTCGCGCGCCTGCGCGACACCCTGCCGATCAGCGAGCTGGTGCTCGTGGACCCGGCCACGGAACGCCTCGAACTCATCGGCGGCCTCGCTCGGCGGATCTTCGCCCGGCAGGGCCACCCCGGCAAGGTGGTCACCACCACCGACCTCGACGCGGGAGTCGAGGGCGCCGACGCCGTCCTGCTCCAGCTCCGGATCGGCGGACAGGCCGCCCGACAGCAGGACGAGACCTGGCCCCTGGAGTGCGGCTGCGTCGGCCAGGAGACCACCGGCGCGGGCGGCCTCGCCAAGGCCCTCCGCACCGTCCCGGTCGTCCTGGACATCGCCGAACGGGTCCGCCGCACCAACCCGAACGCCTGGATCATCGACTTCACCAACCCCGTCGGCATCGTCACCCGCGCCCTGCTCCAGGCCGGGCACAAGGCCGTCGGCCTGTGCAACGTCGCCATCGGCTTCCAGCGCAAGTTCGCGGGCCTGCTCGGAACCGCCCCCGAAAAGGTGCACCTGGAGCACGTCGGCCTCAACCACCTCACCTGGGAGCTGGGCGTCCGCCTGGGCGGCCCCGACGGCGAGGACGTGCTGCCCACCCTGCTGGACCGGCACGGCGACGCCATCGCCACCGACCTCAAGATGCCCCGCACCCTGCTCGACCGCCTCGGCGTGGTCCCCTCGTACTACCTCCGCTACTTCTACGCCCACGACGAGGTCGTACGGGAACTCGCCACCAAGCCCTCCCGGGCCGCCGAGGTCGCCGCCATGGAAGCGCGCCTCCTGGAGCTGTACGCCGACCCCACCCTGGACGAGAAGCCCGAACTGCTCGCCCAGCGCGGCGGCGCCTTCTACTCCGAAGCCGCCGTCGACCTGGCCGCCGCCCTCCTCGGCGACGCGCCCGGCTTCCAGGTCGTCAACACCCTCAACAACGGCACCCTTCCCTTCCTCCCCGACGACGCCGTCATCGAGGTCCAGGCGTCCGTGGACGGCACCGGCGCCACCCCCCTGCCGATCCGCCGGCTCGACCCCCTGTACGCGGGCCTCATCGCGGACGTGACCGCCTACGAGGACCTCGCCCTCGACGCCGCCCTCCGCGGCGGACGCGAGCGCGTGTTCAAGAGCCTGCTGGCCCACCCGCTCGTCGGCCAGTACGCGATCGCCGACGACCTCACCGACCGCCTGATCGCCCACAACCGGGAGCACCTGCCATGGGCGTAGGCACCACCGCTCGGGTCGCCGTCCTCGCCATCGACGCGGGAAACAGCAAGTCCGACGTCGCCCTGCTCGGCGCGGACGGTACCGTGCTCGGCGCGGCACGCGGAGGCGGTTTCCAGCCGCAAAGGGTGGGCATCCCGGCGGCGCTCGACGTGCTCGCCGCCGTGCTCTCCGAGGCGTGGCAGGGGGCCCGCGCCGCCGGCGTCCCGGAAGGAGCCGTCGACCACGTCTCGGCCTGCCTGGCCAACGCGGACTTCCCCGCGGAGGAGGAGGCGCTCGCCGCCGCGATCGCGGAACGGTCCTGGGGCCGCACGGTCACGGTCCGCAACGACACCTTCGCCCTGCTCCGCACCGGAGTCGACGAACCCCGCGGCGTCGCCGTCGTCTGCGGCGCCGGCATCAACTGCGTGGGCATGCTGCCCGACGGCCGCACCGCCCGCTTCCCGTCCATCGGCCACATCTCCGGTGACTGGGGCGGCGGCGTCGGGCTCGCGGAGGAGGCCATGTGGCACGCCGCCCGGGCCGAGGACGGCAGGGGAGCCCCCACCGCCCTCGCCCGGGACCTGCCCGCGCACTTCGGGCTGGACTCCATGCACGCCCTGATCGAGAGCATCCACCTGGACCGCGTCGGCCCCGGGTGGCGACACGAGATCAACCCGATCCTCTTCGCGACAGCAAGCAACGGCGATCCGACCGCGGCCGCGCTCGTCGCCCGCCTCGCCGACGAGATCGCCGTCATGGCGGGGGTCGCCCTCACCCGGCTCGACCTGCTCGACGAGGAGGTCACCGTGGTCCTGGGCGGAAGCGTCCTCGCCGCGGGGCACACGACACTGAACGACCGCATCGCCGCCCTGCTCGCCGAACGCGCCCCCAAGGCGGTGCCCCGCGTGGTCACCGCGCCCCCCGTCCTCGGCGCGGGACTGCTCGGCCTGGACGCCCTCGGCGCACCACCGGAAGCACGGGCGCTCCTGCGCTCCGCCTACGGCCGGTAAGTCCTTCACACGTCCGGGAGGCGGCCCTCGCACCACGGTCAGCGGCCCATCGGCCCTGCCCCGCGAGGGCCGCCTCCCGCGTCGGTCGAGGCCCGTGCGCGAAGCCGCGGCCTCAACTCACCTGCACAGCACATCTGTTCCTCGCTCTTGCCGATGCGGCGCGGACCCTGATATTCCCTTAACCGTTAGGAAAGTTTCCTTCCTTCAAGCGGCGTCCGCCATGGCCGCACACCCCCCTTCCCCTCACGGAGTGAGCCTTGACGATGAACTCTGTACGCCTCAGCCACCCCCTGCGCAGCGTCGGGATAGCCAGTGCCCTCGCCCTCACGCTGACCGCCGCGCTCCCCGCCTCCGCCGCGCTGTCCGCCCCGGGCGCCGTGGCACCGAACGCGGCGGTCGTGTACGAGGCCGAGTCCGCCGCCATCTCCAAGGGCCAAGTGGACTCCAACCACGCGGGCTTCACCGGCACCGGCTTCGTCAACTACGACAACACCACGGGCAGCTACGTCGAGTGGACCGTGAACGCCTCACAGGCCGGACCCGCCACCCTCGCCCTTCGCTTCGCCAACGGGACCGCCGTCAACCGGCCCATGGACATCACCGTCAACGGCACCAAGGTCGCCACCGCCAAGGCGTTCCCCGGCACCGGCGCCTGGACCACCTGGCAGACCACCACCCTCGCCGTGACCCTCAAGGCCGGCGCGAACACCATCAGGGCCACCGCCACCACCGCCGATGGCGGCCCCAACGTCGACCACCTCTCCATCGACGCCGCCCCCGACCCCGGCGGCCCCGGCCAGCCCGCGGGCACCCCGGCCGGCATCAACGGCCGCCTCAAGGTCGAGGGCACGAAGCTCGTCAACAAGTACGGCAAGCCGATCCAGCTGCGCGGCATGAGCAGCCACGGCACCCAGTGGTACGGCCAGTGCCTGACCACCGGCTCACTCCACGCCCTCGCCACCGACTGGCGCGCCGACGTCCTCCGGGTCTCCACCTACGTCCAGGAGGGCGGCTACGAGACCGACCCCCGCAAGTACACCGACCTCGTCCACCGCATGATCGAGGAAGCCACCGCCCGCGGCCTCTACGTGATCGTCGACTGGCACCAGCTCACCCCCGGCGACCCCAACTACAACCTGGCCCGCGCCAAGACCTTCTTCACCGAGATCGCCCAGCGCCACCGCAACAAGACCAACCTGCTCTACGAAATCGCCAACGAGCCGAACGGCGTCACCTGGGCCAAGATCAAGTCCTACGCCGAGCAGCTCATCCCCGTCATCCGCCAGCAGGACCCGCTCACCCCGGTCCTCGTCGGCACCCGCGCCTGGTCCTCCCTGGGCGTCTCCGACGGCAGCACCGAGAACGAGATCGTCTCGAACCCGGTCAACGCCACCAACATCATGTACACGTTCCACTTCTACGCGGCCTCCCACAAGGACGAGTACTTCAACGTCTTCTCCCGCGCCGCCGACAAGCTCCCCCTGTTCGTCACCGAGTTCGGCACCCAGAACGCCGCCGGCGAAGGCGCCAACGACTTCAACAACGCCCAGCGCTACCTCGACCTGATGGCGGCCAAGAAGATCAGCTGGACGAACTGGAACTACTCCGACGACCACCGCTCCGGCGCCGTCTTCACCCCCGGCACCTGCAACACCGACACCTCCTGGGCCGGCACCAGCCGCCTCAAGCCCGCCGGCGTCTGGGTCCGCGACCGCATCCGCACCGCCGACGACTTCCCCACCAGCTGACCCCCGGAGCACCCGCCCCTACCCGGGCGGGTGCTCCGGCACCGCCCGAACAGATCAACAACAAGAACACACCCACCCGAGACAGCTCGACACCCCGAAACAGCCCGACAGCGAGCAGGCACTCGAAACACCTCGACAGCGAGAGCAGGTACCCGAGACCGCTCGGCGGGGAGAGCACGTACCCGAACATCCCCTCCCGACCCGACCCGCGCCGGTACGGTGCCGGGCATGAGCGTCGAAGCGGCGAACACCCGCAGACCGAAGACGGATCCCCCCGCCCCCCGCCCGGACCCCCACAAACCGAACCCCCTGCCGCCGCCCCCACGGCCCCCGAAGAAATGAACCGAGCCGAACGCGTCGGCGCCGCGGGCCTCCCGGCCGCCGCCCGCGACGCACTGGAGGCACGGCTCGGGGGCGCGTTCACCGCCGTCGAACAGGAGAACGGCCGCAGCTCCGGCATCGCCGCAGTCCTCACCGGGCCCGACGGCGAACGCGTTTTCGTCAAGGGCCTTCCGGAGGGCGCCGACCGGCTCCCCGAACTCAAGGCAGAAGCCCGCCTGGCCCCCCATCTCCCCCCGCTCGCACCACCCCTGCTGTGGACCGTGCACGCCGGCGGCTGGCACCTCCTGGCCTTCCAGGCCCTGGACGCGGACCCGCCGTACTCGTGGTTCGACACCGGCAGCGAGCACCTGGAACCCGCGGCGGCCGTGCTCCGGGAACTGAGCGAGATCGCCGCCCCACCCGAAGCCCGCCTCCCCACCGTCCTGGACCGCCTGGGCGAATTCTGCGATCCCGCCCACACGTCCCTGCTGACCGGAGACCGACTCGTCCACCTCGACCCCGGCGGCGCGAACTTCGTACCCGACACCAACGGACGCACATGGCTGGTCGACTGGGGATGGGCGGCCCGGGGCCCGGCATGGGCGACGACCGCCCTGTGGGGATTCCGCATCGTCTGCGAAGGCCCCCAACCCCCCGAAGCCGCCGCCGCCTGGACGGCGACGATCCCCGCCTTCGCCAACGCCCCCCGCGACGCCGTCATCGCACTGACCCGCGCCGAAGCCAACTCATGGCAAGCGGAAGCCGCCATCACCAGCGAAGAAGACGTACAACCGATGCTCACAGCCTCCCGAGCCTGGGCCGACTACTGGCAATCCCGACCCGACTGAAATCCGCACCGAGCCGTCACAGCGGTATGCGGGCGTGTTCCCGGCCGATCGCCGACACCTCGACGCGAAGCCGGTCCCCACCCAGCATCGTCAGTCACCCCCACCCCCACCGGAACCCCCACCCTCCCCGCCGCCGTCCGCCCCGCGACCATGGTCGTCATCAAGGGCCTTGCCCATACGAATCAGACTGCTGCCGAGCCCGTCGGAAACGTGCTGACCGTGGAGCGCGTACGACGGCAGTTTGCCCGCCGAAACAGCCTCCGCCATGCGCCGTCGCCCAACCCGCGTAGGCTTCCGGCGCCTCCTGTGCACCAGCCCCAGAGAAACGAGGCGACGAGCGAGTTCCTCGACTTCGGAAGAATTCCTGACGGCATCGATGACCTCCCGCACAGGCTTGCTCCGAGGACAGGCGGCGATGACAGCGAGCTCGACAGGGTGCTCGGGTTCTTCCTCACCCCTCACCCGCACGCGAGCCGCCCCCAAGGACAGGATCCCCCGCTCGATCAGGGAGACGACCGCACTCTCGGCAACCCGCAGACTCCCACCGACCAGGTACCCGTACTGATACGCGTCCAAGTCCTCGCGATCACCATCAAGTTCTCCCCGCCCGAACATCCGCGTCATCCCGCCCCTCACCCCACGCCGCTCAAGTGCGGCGATCACCCCCCCATGATCACAAAGACGCCGACACGGCACCCGGTGGTCCCACCCTGCCGTCCTGGTAATCCCGCAGAAAAGATACCTCGAGCTTCCACCGACCATTCCGAGCAATAGCGAAAGAGAAAAAGCTCCGGTAAGCGATAGCAATACTTTCGCGATCCTACACACCACATCATCCCCCACACTCCCCTCCCACCGACGGGATCCCCGGGGTCTCCCCCGTACGGGTGTATCCGGCTGGTTTTTCCGGCTGGTGACGGGGGAGGATCGGCGTGGCCGTCAGGACGATGGCCACCGGCATGACGAGGGAGCACCAGCGATGGCCCAGGGCAGTGTGAAGTGGTTCAACGGAGAGAAGGGGTTCGGGTTCATCGAACAGGACGGCGGAGGCCCGGACGTCTTCGTCCACTACTCCGAGATCCAGGGCAACGGCTACAAGTCCCTCGATGAAGGCCAGCGGGTCGAGTTCGAGATCGGCCAGGGCCAGAAGGGCCCCCAGGCCCAGCAGGTCCGCACCATCTAGCCCCTCGCTGCCCGGTCCCGGTGCCACTCCGCAGGCCCCGAGACCGGGCAGCGGCACGCACCGGACCCCCGAACGGGCCGAAGGCCCGCACGCCAGGAAACGGGACCACCTCCAGCCCCGCGGTCCACCCATCAAGGCCCGCGCAGCGGGCCGGCCCGCAGGCCCACTCGAGAACCCGAAGCAGGCTCTGGACCCTCAGACCCGAAGCAGACTCTGCACCCTCAGACCCGAAGCAGACCGCCCTTCTCCGGAGCGCAGCGGAGAGCTAAGCGCTCCTAAGGTGCGCAGCGCCTCAGGGACCCACTAAAACCCCTAGCGCAGCAGAGACTTCGCTCGCTTAAAGCGCTGAGCGCAGCGCTAGAGACCCGCTTAAGAATCGGAGCGCAGCGAACAGTCTCGCTTTTCTCAGGCGCACAGCGCCTGAGCCACCCTCTAAAGCCCGGAGTGCAGCGGCTAGGTACCCGCCTATCACCGACGCGCAGCGAAGACCCCGCCCCGAGGGGCCGCTCCTCCTTCGGAGCGAGCGCCCCAGCCCGCGCAGCGGGCCGCTCTCCCGCGAGCTCGCGGGAGAGCCCGCTTTAAAGCTCGGAGCGCAGCGGAGGGCTTTGCCCTCCTACACGCGCAGCGTGCAGGAACTCGCTTAAAGCCCGGAGCGAAGCGGAGGGCCTTAAAACCCCCGAGCGAAGCGGCTAGGAAAGCTTCGTTCTCCTACGATCGCTGAGCTCAGGAGAACCTTTAAAACCCGCTGCGGAGCGGAGGGTTTCACCCTCCTAGCCGCGCAGCGGCTAGGCAGCGTCTTGTCGATCACTGGCATCGCCACCCGCTACGACAAACACCCCGCCCGCTACCAGGCCGCGATCACCCTCCGCCAGCACCCTTTCATCTGGCTCGACAATCGCCCATTGCTTGAAGCGGTGGAAGCAGCGTTCGACGACCTTGCGTCGTCGGTAGACGGTCCTGTCGAGGTGGCAGGGCCGTTCTTGGAGCCGGGCCCGGCCCGCTTGACGCTCGGAGCGCAGCGGAGAGCTTCGCTCTCCTACGCGCGCAGCGCGTAGGAACCCGCTTAAAACTCGGAGCGCAGCGGAGAGTTTTGCTTCCCTAGCCGCGCAGTGGCTAGGGATCCGCTTGACGCTCGGAGCGTAGCGGAGAGCT
>NZ_JBEOSD010000189.1:0-14185 GCF_040302735.1 Streptomyces sp. NPDC097619
GCCGGCTCCAGGGCGTGTTCATCGTGGTGGTGGCGGGGGGGCCCCGGCGCGGGCGCGTGCGCCCCCGGGGGGTCCCCGCCCGCCCCCCCCCCCCCGACCACCTCTCCCCGTCCCTCAGCCCACGACGGCCTGGGCGTCGATCTCCACGAGCATCGGTTCCTGCGGCAGCCCGGTGAACACGGTGGTCCGGCAGGGCTTCACCCCGCCGGCCGGGATGTTCTCCTCGATGAACTCGGCGTACGCCTCGTTCATGAGGGGGAAGTGGGCGCGCTCGGTGAGGTAGACGCGGAACATCACCACGTCCTCGACCGTCGCCCCGCCCGCCTCCACGATCGCCTTGACGTTCTCCAGGGTGCGCCGGGTCTGCGCCTTCACGTCCCCCGGGTACAGGTACTCCGCCGTGACCGGATCCTGCGGGCCCTGTCCCGAAACCTGGAGGATCGGGCCCTTGCGGACGCCCTGGGAGAACATCCAGGCCGGGGCCGGGGCGCCCGTCGTGCGGATCTCCGTCTTCTTCTCGCTCATCCTTCTGCTTCCTCTTCCTCTTCTTCTCGGTTCGCCCCCTTCCGGGGCCGTCCGTTCCCGGTGTCCGGGTGCCGTCTTCACCGACCGTCGCGTCAGGCGGCGAGGGCCGGTGAGGAGTACCCGTCGGCGGTCACGCGGGTCCGGGCCCACTCCTCTTCCGTGGCGGCCAGCAGGGCCGCCGTCACTCCGGGGGGCGGCGGTGTGCCCTGGTCGCCCGCCCGGGTGAGGGCCGAGGCCGCCGCGATGTGGCCCAGCCGGAGCCGGGACCGTGTGTCCAGGCCGCGCAGGGTGCCCGCCAGGAATCCGGCCGCGAACGCGTCACCGGCCCCCGTCGGCTCCACCACGGCCACCCGCAGGGCGGGCTGCGTCACCACCGTCCGGCCGTGTTCCAGCACGGTCGCGGCGTGCCCCGCGTCCTTCACGACCACGGTCCGCGGGCGGGGGAACAACCGCCGCAGCCGGACCGGATCGTCTTCGCCGAACGTCGCCTCCGCCTCGTCCGCGCCGAGCAGCAGGACGTCCGCCGCGTCGAGGAGGGCGGGCAGTACCCCGGGGTCGCGGTCCCGCCACAGAGCGGGCCGCCAGTTGAGGTCGAAGCTGACGAGCCGCCCCGCGGGGCGCTCCCGCAGCAGGGCGCGGACCAGCTCCAGGCAGTCGTCCGACAGGGCGGCCGTGATCCCGGACAGGTGCACCAACCGTGCCCCGTCGAGGATCCGCGCCGCCTCCGGCAGCTCCAGCAGGGCGGGGGAGAGGGCGGAGGCCGCCGAGCCGGAACGGTAGTAGTGCAGACGGCTGTTGCCCGGTCCCAGGTCGTGCGGGTGCGCGGAGCCGCCGCTCTCCTTGACGTACACGCCGGTCGGGCGCGCCGGGTCCACCTGCACGGCGGACACGTCCACGCCGTGCGCGGCCACCGCGCTCCGCAGCCTGCGGCCGAAGCCGTCGTCCCCGATCCGGCTCACCCAGGCGCTCGGTACGCCGAACCCGGCCAGGGCGCAGGCCACGTTGGACTCGGCTCCGCCGACGGCCGTCCGGAAGGAGTCCACCCGTTCCAGCGGGCCCGGGCGGTCCGGGAGCAACACCGCCATCGACTCGCCGACGCACACCGCGACCGGCGCGGTGCCCGCGCCTGGTGTCGCGGAGGCGCGCCCCGCGGAGCCGGGAGCCGCGGGGGTGTGCTCCGCGCTCCCGCCGGTGTCCGGATCCGCCATGCGGCACTCCTCCTGCTGGTCCCGTCCCTGACCCGGGCCCGCATCGACACCCCGAACCCCGATCGCGCGGAAGGAGTCGACGCGAGCCGAGACGGGCCGAAAGGGACCGAAAGGGGCCGGCTCGCTGGTCCTTTGACCTCCGACCGGCCTCCTGCTAGAACCTTAACACCAGGATGCGCAACGTCCGTTGTGCATGATGCAACGCTCGTGAGGACGTGCTCCCGATGGCCGAACTGCTGCTGCGGGGCGCCACCGTGGTCGACGGCACCGGCGCCGACCGGTTCCGCGCCGACGTCACCGTCACCGACGGCCTGATCACGGAGGTCCGCACCGACCGCGCCGGAGCCCGCCCCGCACCCTCGGCGGGCCGCGTCCTCGACGCGGACGGGCTGGTCCTGGCCCCCGGATTCATCGACATGCACTCCCACTCCGACCTCCGCCTCCTGGTCGAACCCGAGCACGCCTCCCGGGTCACCCAGGGCATCACCTGCGAGGTGCTCGGTCAGGACGGCCTGTCCTACGCGCCGGTGGACGACACCACCCTGGCGGCGATCCGCCGGCACATCGCGGGCTGGAACGGCGACCCGCACGGTTTCGACTGGGACTGGCGGGGCGTCGGCGGCTACCTCGACCGGCTCGACACCGCCGGCACCGCCGTCAACGCCTGCTACCTCGTCCCGCACGGCAGCCTGCGCATGCTCGCCGTCGGCTGGGAGGACCGGCCTCCCACCCCCGACGAACTCCACCGGATGCGCGCCCTGCTGGCCCGGGGACTCGCCGAAGGCGCCGTGGGCATGTCCAGCGGGCTCAGCTACACGCCCGGCATGTACGCCGACACCGCCGAACTCGTCGCGCTCTGCGAGGTCCTGGCCGCCCACGGCGCCTACCACTGCCCCCACCAGCGCTCGTACGGCGCCGGGGCCCTGGAGGGCTACGCGGAGATGATCGAGATCGCACGCCGCACCGGCTGCGCCCTCCACCTCGCCCACGCCACCATGAACTTCGAGGTCAACCGCGGCCGCGCCGGCGAATTCCTCACCCTCCTCGACGAAGCCCTCGCCGCCGGCGTCGACCTCACCCTCGACAGCTACCCCTACCTGCCCGGCGCCACCACGCTCGCCGCCCTGCTCCCCGGCTGGGCCACCGCCGGCGGGCCCGAGGCCACCCTGGCCCGACTCGACGACCCCGCCGCCCGCGCCCGCATCCGGACCGCGCTGGAAGAGACCGGCAGTGACGGCTGCCACGGCGTCACCGCGGACTGGGAGACCGTGCAGATCTCCGGCACCGCCCACCCCGGCCTCGCCGACACCGTCGGACGGACCGTCGCCGCGATCGCCCGGGACCGCGGCACCGGCGGCACCGAGGTCTTCTTCTCCCTGCTCCGCGAGGACCGCCTCGCCACCGGCATCCTCCAGCACGTCGGACACGAGGAGAACGTCCGCGCCGTCATGCGCCACCCCGCGCACACCGTCGGCAGCGACGGCCTGCTCGTCGGGGCCCGCCCCCACCCCCGGGCCTGGGGCACCTTCCCCCGCTACCTCGGCCACTACGCCCGCCGCCTCGGCGTCCTCACCCTCGAAGAGGCCGTCACCCGCATGACCGGACGGCCCGCACGCCGCCTCGGCCTCCGCGACCGCGGCCTCATCAGACCCGGACACCACGCCGACCTCGTCCTCTTCGACCCGGACACCGTCGAGGACGCGGCCACCTACGAAGAACCCCGGCGCCCCGCCACCGGGATCGTCCACGTCCACGTCAACGGCGTCCCCGTGCTCCGGGACGGCCGGACCACCGGCGCCCTGCCCGGCCGGGCCCTGCGCCGCACCGAGGACGGCCCGCGCGCCGTCCCGCCCCGAGGAAAGGCCCCCGCATGAGCGCCGGCACGCACTCCCAGCCCGCGACGACCCCCCGTCCCGCGACGACCCCCCGTCCCGCCACGACTTCCCACCCCGCACCGCCCGGCGCCGCAGCCGAGTCCGCCGTCCTCCCCGGCCCGCAGCGCCCGGACCCCGCCGCCGACCCCATCGGTACCGAGGCCACCGCCGCGGCGCTCCGCGCGGACCTGGCCGCGGACCCGGTCATCGCGGTGGTCCGGGCCCCGGAGATCCCCGACGCGGCGGCCCTCTGCGAGGCCCTCGCCGCGGGCGGCATCACCCGCACCGAATTCACCTTCACCACCCCGGGGGTGACGGACCACCTGGCCCGCGCCGCCGCCGCGGGTCACCGCATCGGCGCGGGCACCGTCCTCACCGCCGCCCAGGCCGAGGAAGCCATCGCGGCCGGAGCCGGCTTCCTGGTCACCCCGGGCTGCCGCCCCGAGGTCGCCGCCGTCGCGCGGGCCGCCGGTGTCCCCGTCGTCCTGGGCGCCCTCACCCCCACCGAGGTCGCCCGGGCCCTGGACCTCGGTGCCGCCGCAGTGAAGATCTTCCCGGCCCGCGCCTTCGGCCCCCGCTACTTCGCCGACCTCGCGGGCCCCTACCCCGGGGTCCCCCTGGTCGCCTCCGGCGGAGTGGACTCCGCCAACGCGGCCGAATTCCTGGCCCGGGGCGCGCTCGCCGTCTGCGCCGGCACCGAGGTGGTGCCGCCCGCCGCGGTCGCGGCCGGCGACTGGGCCGAGATCACCCGCCGCGCCCGCGCCTTCACCGCGGCCTGCCGGGCCGACGCGGGAGCCTGACCCCGGGCGGACGGCGGCGCCGGCCGTGTCGAAGTGCCCTGGCCCGCCGCGATCCGAGGTCCGCCGTGCCGCGCCCGCCCTCGCGTGCGAAACTGCCCGGATGCCCCACGGACACGACGGCGCCGAACTCCGCGTCGGCCACAGCGACACCGAACTGAGCGCCCGCCTCTCGGACGGCCTCGACGAGATCAACTTCGCGGCGACCGGAACCACCGCGGCCGATCAGGGCTCCCTCAGCGTCAAGGCCGTCGACGCCGCCGGGGAGCTGATCGGCGGACTGACCGCCTGGACCTGGGGCGGGCTGCTCGGCATCGAAATGCTGTGGGTCCGCGAGGACAGTCGCAAGGACGGTTGGGGAGCGAAACTGCTGCGCGCCGCCGAGGAGGAAGCGCGCCGCCGGGGCTGCGACCGGGCCTCCGTCTCCTCCTTCACCTTCCAGGCGCCGGAGTTCTACCGTCGGCAGGGGTACACCGAGACGGGCCGGACCCACGGCATCCCCGGCGGGGCCGAGGACGTCCACTTCTTCAAGCGGCTCGACGGCTGACCCGAACCGCGACGGCCGGCACCCCGTGACCGCGACGGACACGAGGGCCGGCCGCATCGCTCGCGCCGACCTGATCGCTCAACGCGCGCGGAAGGACGTTCCCGGGCCGGCGCCGGCGTCGTCCGAGGTCGTGCCCGCCGTCCCCGAGGCACCGCCGCCCAGCAGTCCGAGCAGCAGGAAGAGCACCACCAACACCTTGGAGCCGGTGCCCAGGACCAGCGGTCGGGTCCCGGAGGGCCCGTCGACCCCGGCCCCGGCGCCCGCCCGGTATCCGTCGGCCGCCCCGTACCCGTCGCCCGTCTCCGCCCCGGCCCCCTTGGTCGGGTCCGGCCCCGACACGACCCCCGCCGCCGGGCCCGCACCCCCACCCGCGCCCGTACCCGTCGCCGCTACCGGGACCGGTCGGCTCCCCGGGTCCTCGCCGAACAGGCCCTTGGGGTAGGCGGAGCCGAGCATCATCACGTACGCCATCAGCCGCATCCGGTACCGGGCCACGGCCGCCACGGCCCCGAACACGGTCTCCGGCAGCCGCCCGAGCACGAGGGCGATCAGCCAGAACACCCAGGCCAGCACGAACCATCCGGACTGCAGCAGGCTCGCGACGACCACCGCCGGGATCATCAGCACCAGCCGGAACAGCACGGCCCACCGGTTCAGCGGGCCCGGCGGCGGCAGCGACACCCGTACCGGGTACCCGCGGGCCTCGAACGAGAACGGCGGATAGCGGTCCACGAGGAGCATCGCGCTCGCGGTCACGCGGGTCGCGTAGGCCAGGTAGTCGGAGAGGAACCCGCCCAGGCCCGCCGGCATCCGGCCCGTGAACAGTGCCGCGAACCACCCGGCCACCGTCACGAAGAAGGCCGCGAAGCCGAGCACCGCCGTCACCACGAACTGGGGGATCAGCAACAGCCCGCGCAGCAGCACCGTCCAACGCCGCTGCCGACCCGGCGGCGGAACATCCAGCTCCGGCAGCGCTTCCGGCTCCGGACCGCCGTCCGCACCGGAAGTACGGGCTTCCCACCCTGTGCTCATCGAGGACTCCTGTTCCGGTTCCGGACGCGCCCGCGCGGTACGGGCGAGGACAGGGGACAGGCGTACCGCGCCCGTCCCACCCGGCCAAGGACCGGCCCGGCATGTCGCCCGCGGGCCGCCCACCGGGCCACCCACCGGCCCACTCCGCCAGGCCGGCGGGCCGGCGCCCGGGGCCGGTCGCGCCCGTCCCGGTTCGCCGCGGCCCGCCTACGATGGGCCCATGGCCGGACGCGAACCCCTCCCCACAGCGGACCCCGCGCACCTGCGCACCCCGGGCAGCAGGGAACTCGCCGCGGCCGCGGCGGTCTTCGCGATGCTCGCCGACCCCACCCGGCTGCACCTGCTCTGGCAGCTCACCCGGGGCGAATCCGACGTGACCGCGCTGGCCGCGGCCTGCGGGGCGGCCCGACCCGCCGTCAGCCAGCACCTGGCCAAACTGCGCTTGGCCGGGCTCGTGCAGTCGCGCAAGGACGGCCGCCACGTCCTCTACAGCCTCGCCGACGGCCACCTGAGGCGGCTCGTCACCGAAGCCCTCAGCCACGCCGACCACCGCGTCACGGGCGAACCCTGGCACGACTGATCCGGGTCACGACTGATCCGGGTCACGACGAACCCGACCCGTCTCCGGGAACTCCACCGAAACACGTGCACGGATGCGCACACGTGCACCACAATGGTGCCGACCGCACCCCGTGCCGGAGGCCCGCATGCCCGTCGTCCCGAACCGGCCCGCGTACCGTCGCCTGTTCGCGGCCCAGTTGCTCTCCCTCGCGGGCTCCGGGCTGGCCACCGTGGCCCTCGGGCTCCTGGCCTACCGGCTCGCCGGAGCGGACGCCTCCGCGGTGCTCGGTACCGCCCTCGGCATCAAGATGGTCGCTTACGTGGTGGTGTCCCCCCTCGCCGGGCGCCTCGCCGCCCGACTACCCCGCCGCACCCTGCTCGTCGGACTCGACCTCGCCCGCGCCGCCCTCGCGCTGACCCTGCCGTTCGTCACCCGGGTGTGGCAGGTCCTCGCTCTGGTGCTGCTGCTCCAGGCCGCCTCCGCCCTCTTCACCCCCGTGTACCAGGCCACCCTGCCCGCGCTCCTGCCGGCGGAGGCCGACTACACCCGGGCCCTCACGCTCTCCCGGCTCGCCTACGACCTGGAGAGCCTCGCCAGTCCGGCCCTGGCGGCGGCCCTCCTCACGGTCGTCCCTTTCCCGTGGCTCTTCGCCGGCACCGGACTGGGCTTCCTCGCCTCCGCGGCCCTGGTCGTCCGGACCGCCCTGCCCGGCGGTCCCGAGCCGGCCGGAGCCGACGGTCACGGGCCGGCCGGAGCCGACGGCCATGGGCCCGATCGCACGGACCTCCGCCCCGCACCCGGCTTCCGGCTCTTCCTCGCCACCCCTCGGCTGCGCGCCCTCGCGGCCCTCAACCTCGCCGTCGCCGCCGCCGGTTCGATGGTCCTCGTCAACACCGTTCTCCTCGTGCGCCACGGGCTCGGGCGGAGCGAAACGGACGTGGCCCTCGCCCTCGCCGCCTACGGGGCGGGCTCCATGGCCGTGGCCCTCGCCCTCCCACGGCTCCTGCGTCGGGTGGGGGACCGGGCGGTCATGCTTCCCGGCGCCCTCCTCCTCGCCGGACTCCTCACCCTGCCCGCCCTCGTCCTCTCCCTCGCCCCGGATGCGACCGGGGTGTCCGCAGGGCCGGGGGCCCCCGCCGCGTCGCCCGGCCCCGCCGCCTGGCCGCTGCTGCTCACCGCCTGGCTGTTGCTCGGCGCGGCGGGTTCGGCGGTCCTCACCCCCACGGGCCGGGTGATCCGCCGCTCGGCCGCTCCGGCCGCCCTGCCCGCCGCCTTCGCCGCGCAGTTCGCCCTCTCGCACGCCTGCTGGCTGCTGACCTACCCCCTCGCCGGAAGGCTCGCCACGACGGCCGGCCCCGCCGGCGCGGCCGCCGCGCTCGGAGCCCTCGCCCTCGCCGGAGCCGTCACGGCCCTGCGCTCCTGGCCCCGACGCGACCCCGAGGCCCTGGAGCACCTGCACGGCGAACTGCCCCCGGACCATCCGCATCTGGCCGGCGCGGTGCCCACCGGATCCGGCCGGCGCCACAGCCACGCGTTCCGCATCGACCCCCTCCACCCCCGTTGGCCCGCCCGACCCTGACGGGTACTGCCCGGCCAATTTCCCGGAGCGCCCCGCTCCGCCGTCGCGCACCCGGCTCCCGGGTGCCGCATCCGGCGCCCCCGCACCGTACGCCCCGCCCTGCCCGACTATGTTCCCGCCCGGCGTCGCCGCGTCCCCGGAGAGCGGACGCGCGCGCCCGGTTACAGGAACGTGTCGGCCCTTCATGACGGCGTGCGAGTGACGCGTGTGATCAGAGCGATGGCGTGACAGCACCGTGTCGGCGATGTGAAATGACGTCAACTCCCTTGTTCTACCTGCGTAGATGAGCGACGGTTTCGAACGCACCGGCGACGGAGACGTCCGGCCGCCGGACACGTGCGACCCCCACATCACACCCCCACGTGTGCCGCCCGTACCCGGGGCGGCGCCGCCACAGAGGAGGAACCCCTCGTCATGGCACTGAAGAGCAGCACCAGGACCCGCATCGCCGTCCTCGTCTCGGCCGCCGCCACCTCGGCGCTGCTGGGCACGCTCGCGACGGTTCCCGCCCAGGCCGCCCCCACGGCCACCGGCACCGTCCTGGCCGCCGACTCGCCCACCGCCGTCCCCGGCAGCTACATCGTCACCCTGAAGTCGGGCGCGGGCTTCTCCGCCGCCTCCGTCCAGGGCAAGGGACTCATAGCCGGTCACGGCGGCAAGGTCAGCAAGACCTTCTCCCACGCCCTGAACGGCTACGCGGCCCAGCTCACCGCCGCGCAGGCCCGGAAGCTCGCCGCCCACCCGGCGGTGGCGTCCGTGGAGCAGAACCAGATCGTCCGGTCCGACGCCACGCAGACCAACGCGCCCTGGGGCCTGGACCGGATCGACCAGCCCAACCTGCCGCTGAACGGCACCTACACCTACCCGGACTCGGCGGGCTCGGGCGTCACCGCGTACGTGATCGACACCGGTGTCCGCATCTCCCACCGGGAGTTCGGCGGCCGGGCGGTCAACGGGTACGACGCGGTGCAGAACGACAACGTGGCCCAGGACGGCAACGGGCACGGCACGCACGTGGCCACCACCATCGCGGGCGCCACCTACGGCGTCGCGAAGAAGGCCCGCGTCGTCGCCGTCCGCGTGCTCGACAACAACGGTTCCGGCACCACCGCCGGAGTCATCGCGGGCATCGACTGGGTCACCGCGAACCACCAGGCGGGCGTCCCGGCCGTGGCCAACATGTCGCTCGGCGGCGGAGCGTCCAGCACCCTGGACGCCGCGGTCCGCCGGTCCATCGCGGACGGCATCACCTACGCCATCGCGGCGGGCAACTCCGGCGTGAACGCGGCCAACACCTCGCCCGCCCGGGTCACCGAGGGCATCACGGTCGGCGCCACCAGCAACACCGACGCCAAGGCCAGCTGGTCCAACTTCGGTTCCGTCCTCGACCTGTTCGCGCCCGGCGTGAACATCACGGCGGGCTGGTACACCTCCGACACGGCCACCAACACCATCTCGGGCACCTCGATGGCGGCCCCGCACGTCGCGGGCGCCGCGGCCGTCTACCTCGCGGGCCACACCTCGGCCAGCCCGGCGCAGGTGGCGACCGCCCTGGTCAACGGAGCCGTGAACAACAAGGTGACCAGCCCCGGCAGCGGTTCGCCGAACAAGCTCCTCCAGATCGTCCCCTGACCCGGCGCGCGTCCCCACGCGCGCGCACCACGGGTCATGACCGCGCGGCCCCCCACACGCGCGGGAACCACCGCTTGACCGTGCGGCCCCGCTCCGGACCAGGAGCGGGGCCGCACGGCCGTGCCCTCACCGGGCACCCGGCAACTCCAGGCGCCGCCCCCGGAACCGTTCCCTGACCCGGCGGTCGTGACTGGCCACCACCAGCGTGCCCGGGAAGACGGCCAACGCCGCCTCCAGCTCCTCCACCAACGCCGGGGCCAGGTGGTTCGTCGGCTCGTCGAGCAACAGCAGGTCCAGCGGACCGGCCGTCAGCAGTCGGGCCAGCCCCAGCCTGCGCCGTTGCCCGGCCGACAGTCCGCCCACCGGGGCCCTCAGGTCGGCCGGGCGGAACAGCCCCAGCGCGAGCAGCGCCGCCGCGTGCTCCTCGGGGGTGCCGGGCCGGCCGTCCCCGAAAGCCGCCCGCAGGGTGCGCTCGTCCCCGGCCGCGATCGGGTCCTCCTGTTGCCGGAGCAGCCCGGTCCGCGCGGGACGCCTCACCGTCCCTCCGTCGGGCACCCGTTCACCCGCGAGGACCGCGAGCAGGGTGCTCTTGCCCGCCCCGGCGGGGCCGGTCACCAGCAGTCGCTCGCCGCGCGCCAGCTGCAGTGCGGGCAGGTGGAGGCGGTCGCCGACTCTTACTCCCGCCAGGAGCACCGCCCCCGCATCCGGCCCCGACTCCGCACCCGGTCCCGTGCCGCCCGCCGGGACCCGCCCGCTGAAGCGGAGCGGCTCCGGAGGCGGCGGCACCGGGTGCGCGGCCAGCCGTTGCAGCCGTTCCCGCGCGTTGCGGATCCGGCCCTGCGCCCCGTGCGAGCGGGACCGGGCGCGGAAGGCGCCCGCCCCGCTGAAGGCCCGCGGTCCGCTGCGGGGGATCGCGGCCAGCAGCACGGAGCCGTTGCCCGCCAGCCTTTCCTGCCGGGCGCGTTCGAGGCGCCATTCCTCGTGCTCGCGGGCCTGCCGGGCCCGTTCGGCGGCCTTGGCGGCCAGGTAGCCGGCGTAGCCGTGGCCGTGCCGGTGGACGGTGCGGGAGTCCCCGTCGACCTCCAGGACGGTGTCGGTGAAGCGGTCCAGGAAGGTGCGGTCGTGGGTGGCCGCGACCACGGTGCCGCGGTGGTGCCGCAGGTGCTCCTCCAGCCGGTCCACCGCCTCGTCGTCGAGGTCGTTGGTCGGCTCGTCGAGGAGCAGCAGCTCCGGGGCGGGGGCCAGGGCGGCCGCGAGCGCGAGCCGGGAGCGCTGTCCGCCGGAGAGCGTGCCGAGGCGGCGGTCGCGGTCGAGGGGGGCCCGTTCGCCGAGCCCGCGCAGGAGCACGTCCACCCGCCGGTCGGCCTCGTGACCACCGCGGGCCTCGTGGCGGGCGAGCAGGGCGGCGTACTCCGCCATCCCGGTGGGACCGGCCGCCGACAGCCCCGCCTCGGCGGCCCGGATCCGCGCCTCCAGGGCGCGCAGCCCGGCCAGGGCCAGGTCCACGGCGTCCCCCACGCGGGCGGTCGGCGGCAGGTCGAGGGTCTGGGCGAGGTGCCCGATGCCGCCCGGGGCGGTCACGGTGAGGGTGCCGTTGTCGGGTCGGTCCAGGCCGGCCATCAGTCGGAGCAGCGTGGACTTGCCGGACCCGTTGTCCCCGACGATCCCGACCCGCTCGCCCGGCCGGACGGTCAGGCTCACGCGGTCGAGGACGAGCCGGTCGCCGAAGCGTCTGGTCACCTCGGAGAGCGCGAGCTGGGACCCGGCTGCGCGGACGGGTGCCGGAGCGGCGGCGGAGGGAGCGGTGGGGGCCGCGGGAGCAGGCTTCAAGTGGGTTCCTTCCACTGGGGAACGGGGGCCGTCCCCGGGTCGGGACCCGGCGACGCGTCCAAAGCTAGACGAGACGTTGCGTCTCGTCAAGAGCTCCGCGTGGATCCGCACGCCGCTTCCTCGGTGCGAGGTCGTTCCGGAGGTGTGATCAGGGCGGCCCCTGGTGGGCCCCCTCTACTTCTCCAGCAGGGACGCCAGGGTCCGCAGTCCCCGGGCCAGTTCGCGGCCGTCCGGGGCCTGCGCGGGATCGGTGAGCCACTGCACCATCACACCCGTCAGCAGGGCGATCTGCACCGACCCCACCCCCCGCACGTCGGACTCCGCGACCTCCTCCTCGGGCACGCCCCGCAGGTGCGCGGCCACCTCGCGCCGGGAGGCGCGCTGCCCCTCCGCCAGGATCGCCAGCAGCTCGGGGGAGGACTGGGCGTGCACGAAAGCCTCCACCGAGGCCACCCACAGCCAGCGCAGCTCGCCGAAATCGCGGATCTTGCGGTCCCACATGTCCGCCCAGCGATCCTCGGCCGTCTCGCCCTCGCCGGCGAGCCCGCCCACCGCCTCGCTCCACTCGTCCATCGCCGCGAACAGGGCCCGGTTCAAGAGGGCCTCGCGCGAGCCGAAGTGGTAGCCGATCGCGGCCATGCTCACGCCCGAGGCCGAGGCGATGTCCCGCACGGTCGTGCGCAGGTAGCCCTTCTCCTCCAGGCAGTGCCGCGCCCCGGCCAGCAGGTCCTCTCGATTCCCCATGCCCCGGATGGTAGTCGCGGGCCCCCTTCGTGGAGTTGGGCAGATGCGCTATACGAATGTATTGCACGCTTGCCCAAATTCTGGGAGCCTGGAACGACCGGGGCCGCCGCGTGCGGTGCCCCCGGCGAGCCGATCGTCCACCGGTGAGGGGAGACCACGCGATGCGCGGGGAGTTCGAGATCGAGGGCCGCAGGCTGTCCTACCTGGACCCGGGCGGCTCCGGCCGCCCGCTGCTGGCCCTGCACGGCGGGCTCTCGGAGGCCGCCCACTTCGCCGGGCTGACCGCGGCGCTCGGCGACGAGTGGCGGGTCATCGCCCCGGACCAGCGGGGCCACGGGGATTCCGACCGGGCCGCCGACTACCCGCGGGAGGGCTTCGTCGCCGACGCGGTGGCCCTGCTCGACCGGCTGGGAGTGGAAGGGCCGCTGCCCGTCCTCGGCTTCTCCATGGGAGCGCTCAACGCCTACCACCTGGCGGCCGCGCGCCCCGACCTGGTCTCGGCGCTCATCAACGTCGACGGCACGGTCGAAGTGCCGGAAGGGGCCGCGGAATCCCCCGCAGTGGACTTCCTGCGCACCCTGCCCTACACGGCGGACACCGCCGAAGAGCTGATCGCCGCCTGCGGCCCGCACGGACCGGCCATCGCCCCCTTCCTGCGGCCCGTGCCCGGCGGGGGAGTGCGGCTGCCCTTCCACCCGGGGGACACCCTGCGGATCGTCGCGCTGGCGGGCGGCTCGTACCGGGAGGTGTGGCGGGCCGGTACCTGTCCCGCGCTGCTCGTCCACGGGCGGCGCAGCGACTCCCTCCCGCAGGAGGTGGCCGACGCCATGGTCGCGGACCGGCCCGGAACCACGTACGTCGGACTGGACACCGACCACTACGTGCCCTTCCAGGACCCGGAGGGCTTCCACCGCGCGGTGGCCGGCTTCCTGTCCGGTCTCCCCGGACGGCGCTGACGCGAGCCGGGGCGCGCGGTCGGGAGACCGGGAGGGGCCGACGCCCCGGGGGCGGAACCGTGTCCTACGGCCCCGACGCCCCGGTCGCCGGGGTGCTACGCGGCGGCCGCGCAGTCCGGGTGGCCCCAGCGGGCCCCCACCTTCGTGATCTTCTCGCCCGCCGCGTAGGGCCGCCCGCACGGGCAGGTCCCCGCGAACTTGGCCGTGATGGCGCGGGCGGACCCCGAACCGCCCGCACCGCCGGCGGTCGACCGGGCGCGGGAGGCGCCGGCCGGCTTGCGGCGGGCCGGAGCGCTGCGCACCGGGGCGGGCTCCGGGAACTCCGTGCTGCCCAGGGCCGTGCCGGCCGCGGTCTGGCTGACCGCGGCATCGCTGGCCGCTTGGTCGGCGATGGCGTTGAGGTGGTCGCCGTCCGCCTGGTGCGCGGGCACGTAGCGGAACTGCACTTCGCGTTCCGTCAGCAGGGCGTCGATCCGCTCGACCAGCTCGCGGTTGGCCACCGGCTGCCCGGCGGCGTTCTTCCAGCCGTTCCGCTTCCAGTTCGGCAGCCACTGGGTGACGGCCTTCATGGCGTACTGGGAGTCCATCCGCACCTCCAGGGCGGTCCCCGGCGGGACCGCCTCCAGGAGCTGCTGGAGAGCGGTGAGCTCCCCGGCGTTGTTGGTGGCCCGGCCCAGGGCCCCGGATTCCCACCGCTGCGGCCGTCCCGCGGCGTCGGCGATGACCCAGCCCCAGCCCGCCGGACCGGGGTTGCCCTTGGCCGCCCCGTCACAGGCGGCGATGATGCGTTCAGACATCCCCCGATCATGCCCCACTCCGGGCCCCGCCCCCGCCACGGGCCGCCCGCACGCGCCATCGAACGGGCCGCCCGCGCGGGCCGCGTGGCCCGAGCGGGCGGC
>NZ_JBEOSD010000190.1:0-14090 GCF_040302735.1 Streptomyces sp. NPDC097619
TGGCTGCTCGGCGTCACCGTACTGCTCATGGCGGGCGGCACCCTCGCCGACCGGCCCCTCGTTCGTCTCGGGGTGCCCCGATCAGGCGTCGTACTCGTCCAGGGGCGGGCAGGAGCAGACGAGGTTGCGGTCACCGAAGGCACCGTCGATGCGGCGCACCGGCGGCCAGTACTTGTCCGCGGCGGAGACCCCGGCCGGGAAGACGGCCTCGTCCCGGGTGTAGGCGTGGTCCCACTCGCCTCCCAACGCCGCCGCGGTGTGCGGGGCGTTGCGCAGCGGGTTGTCCTCGGCGGGCCACTCGCCGGAGGCCACCCGCTCGATCTCGCCGCGGATCGCGATCATGGCCTCGCAGAAGCGGTCGATCTCGGCCAGGTCCTCGGACTCGGTCGGCTCGATCATGAGCGTGCCCGCCACCGGGAAGGACATGGTGGGCGCGTGGAAGCCGTAGTCGATGAGGCGCTTGGCGATGTCGTCCACGCTGACGCCGGTGGACTTGGACAGCGGGCGCAGGTCGACGATGCACTCGTGGGCCACGAGGCCGGCCGGGCCGGTGTAGAGCACCGGGTAGTGCGGCTCCAGGCGCTTGGCGATGTAGTTGGCGCCGAGCACGGCCACCTGGGTGGCGCGCTTGAGGCCCTCGCCGCCCATCAGGCGGACGTACGACCAGGAGATGGGCAGGATGCCCGCGGAGCCCCAGGGGGCCGCCGAGATCGGGCCGACGCCGGTCTCCGGGCCCGCGGTGGGCTGGAGCGGGTGGTTCGGGAGGTACGGGGCGAGGTGCGAGCGGACGCCGACCGGGCCGACGCCGGGGCCGCCGCCGCCGTGCGGGATGCAGAAGGTCTTGTGCAGGTTCAGGTGCGAGACGTCGCCGCCGAACTTGCCGGGCTTGGCGAGGCCGACGAGGGCGTTGAGGTTGGCCCCGTCCACGTAGACCTGGCCGCCCGCGTCGTGGACCTGGCCGCAGATGTCCGCGACGTGCTCCTCGAAGACGCCGTGCGTCGACGGGTAGGTGATCATGAGGACCGCGAGCTCCTCGCGGTACTGCTCGATCTTGGCGCGGAGGTCCTCGACGTCCACCTCGCCGTCGTCGGCGGTCTTGACCACGACCACCTTCATGCCCGCCATGACCGCGCTGGCGGCGTTGGTGCCGTGCGCGGAGGAGGGGATCAGGCAGACGGTGCGCTGCTCGTCGCCGTTGGCGCGGTGGTAGGCGCGGACGGCCAGCAGGCCGGCCAGCTCGCCCTGGGAGCCGGCGTTCGGCTGGATGGAGACCTTGTCGTAGCCGGTGACCTCGCAGAGACGTTCCTCCAGCTCGTTGATGAGCGTGAGGTAGCCCCCGGCCTGCTCGACCGGGGCGAAGGGGTGCAGCTGGCCGAACTCGGGCCAGGTGACCGGCTCCATCTCGGTGGTGGCGTTGAGCTTCATGGTGCAGGAGCCCAGCGGGATCATGCCGCGGTCCAGCGCGTAGTCCCGGTCGGCGAGCTTGCGCAGGTAGCGCAGCATCGCGGTCTCGGAGCGGTGCTGGTGGAAGACCGGGTGGGTCAGGTAGTCGTCGGTGCGCAGCAGGGCCTCGGGGAGGGCCTCGCCCACGGACGCGTCCAGGGCATCGATGTCGGCGGTGACGCCGAAGGCGGCCCAGACGGCTTCCAGATCGGCGCGCAGGGTGGTCTCGTCGCAGGCCACGGAGACGTGGTCGGCGTCGGCGGAGTACAGGTTGACCCCGCGCTCGCGGGCGGCGGAGACGACCTCGGCGGCGCGACCGGGGACGCGGGCGGTGAGGGTGTCGAAGAAGGCGCCGTGGACGATCTCGACGCCGCCGGCCTTGAGGCCCTCGGCCAGGATCCCGGCGTACCGGTGGGTGCGGCGGGCGATGGTCCGCAGGCCGTCGGGCCCGTGGTAGACGGCGTACATGCCGGCCATCACCGCGAGGAGCACCTGCGCGGTACAGATGTTGCTGGTGGCCTTCTCGCGGCGGATGTGCTGCTCGCGGGTCTGGAGGGCGAGGCGGTAGGCCCTGTTGCCGTCCGCGTCCACGGAGACGCCGACGAGGCGGCCGGGCAGGGAGCGGGCGTGCTTGTCCTGGACGGCCATGTAGCCGGCGTGCGGGCCGCCGAAGCCCATGGGGACGCCGAAGCGCTGGGTGGTGCCGACGGCGATGTCGGCGCCGAGGGAGCCGGGCGAGGCCAGCAGGGTGAGCGCGAGCAGGTCGGAGGCGACGGCCACGATCGCGCCGAGGCCGTGGGCCTCGTCGATGAGGGGCTTGATGTCGCGGACGGCACCGGAGGCGCCCGGGTACTGGAGCAGGACGCCGTAGACGCCGCGCTCGGCGACCTCGGCGGGGATGCCGGCGGACAGGTCGGCGACGACGACCTCGGTGCCGGTGGGTTCGGCGCGGGTCCGGATCACCGCGATGGTCTGCGGCAGGGCGTCGGCGTCCACGAGGAACACCCCGCCCTTGACCTTGCCGACGCGGCGGGCCAGCGTCATGGCCTCGGCCGCGGCGGTGCCCTCGTCCAGCAGGGAGGCGCCGGAGGTGGGCAGGCCGGTCAGCTCGGCGACCACGGTCTGGAAGTTGAGGAGGGCCTCCAGGCGGCCCTGGGAGATCTCCGGCTGGTACGGGGTGTAGGCCGTGTACCAGGCGGGGTTCTCCATGACGTTGCGGAGGATCACCGGCGGCGTGAAGGTGCCGTAGTAGCCCAGGCCGATCATGGACGAGAGCACCTGGTTCCGCGAGGCCAGGGTGCGCAGCTCGGCCAGGACCTCGGCCTCGGTGCGGGCGGCGGGGAGGGCGAGGGCCTCCGCGCTCTTGATCACGTCCGGTACGGCCGCGGCGGTGAGCTCGTCCAGCGAGCCGTAGCCGACCTGGGCGAGCATCTTCGCCTGCGCCTCGGCGTCGGGGCCGATGTGGCGCTGTTCGAAGGGGACGCCGCTCTCGAGCTGGCTGAGCGGAATGCGGTGGACGGTCATCTGCGGGGGCCTCCTGGTCGTCACGACCTGCGAGGGGTGCCACGGCGCGGGCACCCGGACGGCCTCCCCCTCTGTCATCTCAACCTGAGAGCTTCACCGGTCCTCCTGGGGGTCGCCCGTGGAGTCCCGGCTTTCACCGTCGGTGAGGAGGGGTTCCGGCACACCGGTCCGACGCCCGCCCCTGCTTTCCAGAGTGGCCTCGTCCGTGCGGTACGTCTGCCTGAGAGATTCCGGGGAGGATTTGCTCCTTCGGCGCCCACGTCCCGACTCGTTTCGAGCCGGTCGGAGGACTCTCCCGCACGGTGTCTGCAGCCGGAACCCAGACTACCAGCGAGGTTCCCGGGGCTCCCTCGACTGGCCCCCTCTCCCGTTATGCACTTTTGTATTCATTACGGAGGAGTTGCGACCAATTGGAGGGACCGTGCAGACCGATGTCGATCCGCGCAGCCTGATCGGCCGCAAGGCGTTCGACCGGAACGGGGCCAAGATCGGCACCGTCGACGAGGTCTACCTCGACGACGCCACCGGGATTCCCGAGTGGGCCGCCGTGCGGACCGGACTGTTCAGCAGGGACGCCTTCGTACCGCTGGAGCCGAGCGAGCTGTCCGAGAACGGGCTCCGGGTGCCCTACGAGCGCTCCCTGATCAAGGACGCTCCCGATTTCGGGGTGGGCCGCCACCTCTCGCCGGAACAGGAGCTCCAGCTCTACCACCACTACGGCCTGGACGTGGCCCTGCCCGGGGACATCGCCGCCGCCCCGCCGGACCGCGACTTCGGCCGCCTCTCCGGCGAGGACCCCCGCCCCTGAGTCCCCCGCCGGGCCACCGGCACGAGGTCAGGCGCCCCCCGCGGCCGAGCGCGCCCGAGATGGCGCCGGCACGCCCCCGGACGGCTCCTCCGGCCCTCCGGGACCCGGGGGCGGTACGGACACCAGGGGCAGCGGCTCCGAGGGCTCCAGGTCCGGGTCGTCCACGAGGAAGGTCCTGACCCGCCCCGGCGCGGACTGCGGGTCCTCGAAACGCACCGTGACCCGCCCCACACCGCTGCCCTGCACCCACCCCGGCCCGTGGACGACGTGGCGGACGTCGTTGCCCGGGATCCAGCGCCGCGCCGCCGCCGGTGCCTCGGGCGCGCCGGGCTCCGGCTCCGCCGCCTCCGCGCACTCCGGCTCCCCGACGCCCTCCTCTCCCACCTCGGCACCGGCCGCCTGCGCGAACAGGTCCTCCTGGGTGTAGTCGGCGAGCCCCGAGACGCCCACGCCCAACAGCCGTACCCCGCCCGTGGTGTCCACGGCCTCCAGCAACCGCGCGGCCGCCTCCCGCACCACGGCCGGATCGTCGGTGGGACCGCGCAGGGTCTCGGAGCGGGTCAGGGTGGAGAAGTCGTACCGCCGCACCTTGATCACGATGGTGCGCCCGGAGTGCCCGGAGGCCCGCAGCCGGGCCGTGCACCGGTCGGCCAGCCGCGCGACCTCGTACTGGATCCGCAGCCGGTCGTGCAGGTCCACGTCGAAGGTGTCCTCGACCGACACCGACTTGGCGTCCCGCTCGGCCACCACGGGTCGGTCGTCGAGCCCGAGGGCCATCCGGTACAGCCCGGCCCCGTGCGACTTCCCGACGATCCGCACCAGCTCGTCCTCGCCCGCCTCCGCCAGCTCCCCCACGGTGGTGATCCCGGCCCGGCGCAGGTGGTCCCCGGTCGCGGGCCCCACCCCCGGGAGGGTCCGCACGGTCATCGGCGCCAGCAGCTCCCGCTCCGTGCCCGTGGGTATCAGCACCAGCCCGTCCGGCTTCGCCTGCTCCGAGGCGATCTTGGCGAGCATCTTGGACCCCGCCAGCCCGACGGAGGCGCTGAGCCCCGTGACCGCCCGCACCTCGGCCCGCAGCCGCTCCCCCGCCGCCCGCGCCGAGGACTCGTCCGAGGCCGCCCCGCCCGCCTCCAGGTCCACGAAGGCCTCGTCCAGGCTCAGCGGCTCCACCAGCGGCGACAGCTCCCGCAGCAGGGCCATCACCTGCTCGCTCACCGTCCGGTACAGGGCGTACCGGCCGGCCAGGTAGGCGCCGTTCGGGCAGAGCCGCCGCGCCTGCGCCATCGGCATGGCCGAGTGCACCCCGAAGCGGCGGGCCTCGTAGGAGGCCGTGGACACCACCCCGCGCGGCCCCAGCCCGCCCACGATCACCGGTTTCCCGCGCAGGCTCGGCTTGGAGGCCTGCTCGGCGGCGGCGAAGAAGGCATCCATGTCGAGGTGCAGGATGGTGGGCGCGGGTCTCACCCCTCGATGCTCCCCCACCCCACTGACAACGCGCCTCGCGACGCCCTGGAGGCCGCCGGAAGAACGCCCTCCGCCCCGCCCGGAGCGACCGGCCGGACCCGGAACGACCGGCCCGACGGGACGCGGGCCGGCCGGAACCGGACGCCCGGACACCCCGCGGCCACGGGGGCGGCGGGGTGCCGATGACGCTCTCCGCGCCTCCGCGGAGGCGTTCCGGTTCAGACCGCCCGATTGCGCCGCCGGGCCAGCTCGTCGGAGGGGTTGGTGCCGACCAGGGTCTCCCCGGTGTCCACCCGCTCCCCGTGCAGCTGCGCGAGGGCGTTCTCGACGTCCCGGCGGACCACGCCGACGGCGATGCCGAAGACGCCCTGACCGCCCTGGAGCAGCCGGACGACCTCGTCGGGCGAGGTGCACTCGTAGACCGTGGCCCCGTCGCTCATCAGCGTCATCCGGTCGAGGTCCGCGAACCCGCGCTCCCGCAGGTGCTGCACCGCGGTGCGGATGTTCTGGAGGGCCACCCCGGTGTCGAGGAACCGCTTCACGATCTTGAGCACGACCACGTCGTGGAAGCTGTACAGCCGCTGCGTGCCCGAGCCGTAGGCCGGCCGCACGCTGGGCTCGACGAGCCCGGTGCGGGCCCAGTAGTCGAGCTGGCGGTAGGTGATGCCCGCCGCCGCGCAGGCCGTGGGCCCGCGATAGCCGATCTGCTCGGAGGACGGATCGCCGTTCACGGCGCTCACCGCCGACTCCGGCTGTCGCCGCACGGGGCCCGTGGTGCCGCCGTGCAGCGGGTACGGGCCGCTCTCCCCGGGACCGCGTGCGGGGATGCCCCCGGTCGTACCGTCGCCGCTGGTTCTCACGCCGACCCTCCGTCCTTGACCTGCCATCTCGACGGTAGGCAGTCACCCGGGGTGCGTCAACGATCGCCACACTCGGCACGCCGAGTGATAATCACCCTGAGAGTGGTTTCGCGTACCCTTCCGCAGGGAAAGGCTACTCGAATGACTTGAGCCTCCCTTGAGGAAGCTCACACGACGGGCTCACGTACGGTCACTGATTGCTGGAGCCGAAGTCCTCGGGAGAGATCTGGTCGAGGAACTCGCGGAACTTCTCCACCTCGTCCTCCTGCTCGTCCGGGATCGCGATCCCGGCGTCGTCCAGGACCCGGTCGCTCCCGTAGATGGGCGAACCGGTCCGCAGGGCCAGCGCTATGGCGTCGGAGGGGCGGGCGCTCACCTCCACCCCGCTGGCGAAGACGAGCTCCGCGTAGAAGACCCCCTCGCGGAGGTCCGTGATGCGCACCTCGCTGATCTCCTCGCCGAGGGCCTCCAGCACGTCCTTGAAAAGGTCGTGCGTGAGCGGCCTGGCAGGGGCCATCCCCTGCTGGGCGAAGGCGATGGAGGTCGCCTCGGAAGGACCGATCCAGATGGGCAGGTACCGGTCGCCCCCCACCTCACGCAGGAGGACGATCGGCTGATTGGAGGGCATCTCCACCCGGACACCGACAACGTCGAGCTCGTTCACACAGCAACCCTAGGACCTGCCCGGCCGGTTTGGGTAGTCGGGCCGCCTTCCGGCTCGTCCGCGCCCCGGCCGGCCCTCAGGGCAACCGGGCCCCGAGCGAGCTCCTGACGAGCGCTTCGTGCAGCTGCACCGTCAGTCCCGCGAGCTGCCTCACGGTGGCCTCGGCGTGCGCCCGGGTCTGCGGATTGCGGTGTCGGCGCAGGGGCGCCACCAGCTGCTCCACGAGACCGGCCTCGCGCTCGGCGGCGGCCTTCATGGCCCGCAGGTGCCGGGGCTCCAGGCCGAACCGGCCCAGCTCCGCGACCAGTCGGGCCACCTGCACGGACTCCGCGTCGAAGCCCCCGCCCGGCACCTCCGCGACCAGACCGTACGACTCCCACTCGGCCAGCTGCTCCTCGTCCGCATCGGCGGCGGCCAGCAGCTCGGCCCGGCCCACCCGCGCGGACACCGGTCCGGCCGGCTCCGTCGGGACGGCCGCCTCCACCACGGGATCGGCCTGCGGGGAGGGGGCCGGGATGCGCACCTGTTCGCCCCGCTCCAGGGCGTCCAGCTGTTCGCGGATCACCTTCAGCGGGAGGTAGTGGTCACGCTGGAGCCGCAGCACGCGGGCCAGCCGCTCCACGTCCTCCGCGCTGAACTTGCGGTATCCCGACGGCGTGCGACGGGGTTCGACGAGCCCCTCCGCCTCCAGGAACCGGATCTTGGAAATGGTGACTTCGGGGAACTCGTCGCGCAGCTGGTTCAGCACCGTGCCGATGCTCACCAGCCGCCCGGCCGAGCCGGCGGTGCCGTGACCGGCACCGCCCGTCGGTGTCAGCAGCATGGACCTTCCCAGGGTTGCCCCCGGACGGTGTCCGGGGAGGTCAGACGCCTCGCTGGCTCGCGTAGAAGACCAGGCGGTACTTCCCGATCTGCACCTCGTCACCGCTGTTCAGGAGCACCGATTCGATCGGCTCCCGGTTGACGTACGTACCGTTCAGGCTGCCGACGTCCGAGACGGTGAAGCGGCCGTCCTGGCCTCGCCGGAACTCGACGTGCCGCCGGGAGACCGTGACGTCGTCCAGGAAGATGTCGCTCTGCGGGTGACGTCCGGCCGTGGTCAGCTCGCCGTCCAGCAGGAAGCGGCTGCCCGAGTTGGGGCCGCGCCGGACGACCAGCAGCGCCGAGCCCGGGGGCAGGGCGTCCACCGCGGCCTGGGCTTCCGGGGAGAGGGACGGCAGCGCGTGCTGGCCCGTCATCTCCGCCTCGTAGGCCTCCAGACCGGAGATCGAGATCGTCGAGGTGGTCTCGGAGGCGCGCTCCGGCGTCAGACCGGGCCGCAGCGGCGCACCGCACTGGGAGCAGAACCGGCCGTCGGCACCGTTCTGGTGCCCGCACCTGCTGCACACCTGCACGGCCGACATCGACGGCTCCTCGCGCCGCGGGGGCCCCGCGGAGGCATTGGTGGCGTACGGGTCGGCCGGAAACTCTCGACCCGCACTTGATGGTTCTCCGAAACCTATGCGGCCGGAGGTGGCGGGGTCAACAGCCGACGCGCCGTGGCCCGCTCCCCCGACCTCGTCGCGGAACAGCGGGCGGTCGCCCTGCGGCTCCGCGCCGTCCTGGCGCGACGCGCGGTGCTTGGCACCGCCGTCCTCGCGCGCCTTCTTGCCGAACAACTTCTCAAACAACTTCACGGGCGATTCCCCTTGACCGAAACAGACCCGCCCGTGGGGCAGGACGAACCCTTGGTGCACACACCTGCCGACCCGGACATTCTCACAACGTCCGTAACCACCAGACAGTTTCCACCACGCACCGCTTCTTCGGTGCGCCGACCCCCCGCAAGCCTCCGCGCGCGTGAGGGCCTTCTCCCGACGCTCCGCGTCATGACGATGACGACCGAGCGTAGTCAGGCTGCTTCGCCGCCCGCAAGGCGTCGACGACGATCTTCGTCGAGCGTACGACGCTCGCGGCGGCCTGCTCCTTCTCCAGCGTCTGGATCACCCCGCCGGGGATGTTCAGCGCGGGCTCCAGGTCCTGCGGTTTCCCGATGACCTTGAACACATAGGGCTGTGTGATCTTCTTGCCGTCCACGCCCACTCCGCCCTCCTCGTCAGAGAAGTAGGTGTCCGCGACCACGCGCACGCCGTTGACCTGGATCGCCTCCGCGCCGGCGGCCCGCAGCTCCTGGATGGCGTCCAGCAGCATGTCGGACTCGACGAGCCCCTTGGGGTCGGAGACGGTGAGGGTGATGCCGGGGCCCTCGGCGGCCACGGTGCCCGCGAGGATGCCGAGCTGGCGTTCCTTCTCGACGGTCTGCCTGCGGGCCTCCTCGGCCTGGTCCGAGCTGTTCTCCAGCTCTCTGCGCTGGTCGTCCAGCCGTCTCTTCTCGTCCTCCAGCCGCTGGGTGCGGCCGTCGAGTTCGTCGAGGATGCGGACCAGGTCCTCCTGCCGGGCGCCCCGCAGGGCGCTGCTGTCGCTGTTGGAGCGGACCTGGATGGCCAGGCCGAGCCCGAGGACGAACAGCAGCAGGGCCACGATCAGCTGGGCCCGGGTGACGCGGGGCGGCCAGAGGCCCGCGGCGAGCCGCTGCCGCCCGGTCTGTCGGGGGCCGGGAGCCTCCTCGGGCGCCGCGGTGGGTTCGGTGCCGGTGGGAGGGGTCCCTGTGGAGGCGGGCTCGGGGGGCTCGGGCGGCTGGTTCTCCGTACTCATCGGCCTCACGCCCGGAACACGTGCCGGCGGATGGCCGCGGCGTTGGAGAAGATGCGGATGCCGAGGACGACGACCACACCGGTGGACAGCTGCGCGCCGACGCCGAGCTTGTCGCCGAGGAACACGATGAGCGCGGCGACGACCACGTTGGACAGGAACGAGACCACGAAGACCTTGTCCACGAAGATCCCGTCCAGCATGGCCCGGAGGCCGCCGAACACGGCGTCGAGCGCGGCGACCACGGCGATCGGGAGGTAGGGCTCGACGACGGCCGGCACCTCGGGCCGGACCAGCAGGCCGACCACCACTCCGACCACGAGGCCCAGTACGGCGATCACGATGCACCCTTCTTCGGTTCTGCGGTTCGAACGGTGAGGCTGGACGCGGCCGGCAGCCGTACGTCGTCCTCACTGGAGACGCTGTAGCGGATGCCGTAGTTCTCCTGGAGCACGTGCAGGTACTGGCCGTCCGTGCTGTCCTGGAACTCGGTCTCCAGCCGGTTCTTCTCCCCCACGGCGAGCACCTCGTACGGCGGTACCAGCGGGCGGTTGTCGACCAGTATGGCGTCACCGGCGGCCCTGATCGCCGAGAGCGAGGTGAGGCGCTGTCCGTTGACGGACACCGCTTCGGCCCCGGCCTGCCAGAGCCCGTTGACGATGCGCTGCATGTCGCGGTCGCGGACGCGGCCGGTGTCGGAGAAGCCGGAGCTTTCGCGGGGGCCGCCGCCGGAGGAGGCGGAGTCCTTGGCGTCGTCCACGACCAGTTTCAGGCCGGGGCCGTGCACGGGGGTGGCTCCGGACAGCAGGGCCACCAGGTGTCCCTGGTCCCCGCCGTGCTGCCGGAGCGCCTCGCGCTGCCGGGCGGCCACGTCGGCGCGGAGGGTTTCGATCTGCTTCTCCAGGCCGTCCGCCTCGGCGTCCGCGCGCTCGACCCGGTCGATGAGCTCTTCCCGTTCCTTGGCGAGTCCGGGGGCGGATATCCGGGCTTCGGCGGCGCCGAGCGTGACGACCATCGCGGCCAGGACGAGTCCGGCCGCGAGGGCCAGTTTGCTCTTCAGGGTCCGGGGCAGTCCGGCGGTGCCCTCGGCCGCGCGGCGGGCGGAGGCTTCCGCGTAGCCCTCGTCGAGGCTGTGGTCCATGACCTGCGTGAGCAGGGACATGGAGGCGTCCGGGCGCGTCGGCGGAGCCGGACCCCGGTGGTTGGACGGCTGCGGCATGCGGCACATCGTCGCACGTCGTACGGTCCCGTCACGAATGCGCCCGGGGGCCCGCGGAGCGTTCCGCGGGCCCCCGGTACGGGTCAGCGTCCGGCGCCCTCCACGACGGCCGACCACTCGTCGAGCAGGGCCAGTGCCGAGGTGTCGTCGGGGCCTTCCGCCCACAGGTGGGTGACGGCTTCGGCGGGGTCGGGCAGGACGAGGGCCCAGCGGCCGTCGGCCTCGACCACCCGGACCCCGTCGGTGGTGTCCACCTGCCGGTCTCCGGCCGCTTCGACGACCCGGCGCATCACGAGACCCTTGACGGCCCACGGGGTCGCGAGGTCCCGCTTGTGGACGTGGGCTCGCGGTATGCGGTCGTCGATTTGGCTCAGGGTGAGCTGGGTGCGGGCGACCAGTCCGATGAGTCGGACGAAGGCGGCCGCTCCGTCGAAGACGCTGCTGAACTCGGGGACGATGAAGCCGCCGCGGCCGTCGCCACCGAAGATGGTGGTGTCGGCCCGACCGACCCGGGTGAGGTCGTCCGGGGAGGTGGTGGTCCATTCGACCTGGGTGCCGTGGTAGGCGGCCACCTGTTCGGCGATGCGGGTGGTGGTGACGGGCAGGGCCACCTTGCCGCTGCGCCGCTCGGCGGCGACCAGGTCGAGGGAGACCAGGAGGGCCCGGTCGTCCTCGATGATCCGGCCGCGTTCGTCGACGAGGGAGATCCGTTCGCCGACGGGGTCGAAGCGGACTCCGAAGGCGGCGCGGGCGGAGGAGACGATCTCTCCGAGCCGGACGAGTCCGGCTCGACGGGATTCGACGCTCTCGGTGGGTCGGGACTCGTCGAGGCCGGGGTTGATGGTGAGGGCGTCCACGCCGAGCCGGCCGAGGAGGCTGGGCAGGACCAGGCCGGCGCTGCCGTTGCTGGCGTCGACGACCACCTTCAGGCCGGATTCGGCGATGCCGGTGGTGTTGAGGCTGCGCAGCAGGGCTCCGGTGTAGGAGTCGAAGACGCTGGCCGGGAACTGGAGGTCGCCGATTTCGCCGGGGAAGGCGCGGCGGTACTCCTGGCGGGCGTAGACCCGGTCGAGCTTGCGCTGCTGACCTTGGGAGAGGTCGGCGCCGCGCTCGTCGAGGAACATGATGTCCACGGAGTCCGGTACCCCGGGCGAGGTTCTGATCATGATGCCGCCGGCGCTGCCGCGGGCGGTCTGCTGCCGGGCCACGGGCAGGGGGACGTTCTCCAGGTCGCGGACGTCGATGGCGCTGGCCTGGAGCGCGGAGATCACGGCCCGTTTGAGGGCGCGGGCACCGCGGGAGTGGTCACGGGCCGTGGTGACGGTGGCACCCTTCTTGAGGGTGGTGGCGTAGGCCCCGGCGAGACGGACGCAGAGCTCGGGGGTGATCTCGACGTTGATGATGCCGGAGACGCCGCGGGCGCCGAAGAGGTGCGCCTGGCCGCGGGACTCCCAGATCACCGAGGTGTTGACGAAGGCGCCCGCCTCGATGGTCTTGAAGGGGTAGACGCGGACGTTTCCCTGGACGATGGATTCCTCGCCGACGAGGCATTCGTCGCCGATGACGGCGCCGTCCTCGATGCGGGCGGCCCGCATGATGTCGGTGTTCTTCCCGATCACGCAGCCGCGGAGGTTGGTGTGGGGGCCGAGGTAGACGTTGTCGTGGACGACGGCCTTGTGGAGGAAGGCGCCGCTCTTGACGACGACGTTGGAGCCGACAACGGTGTGCTCGCGGATCTCGACGCCGGCTTCCACTTTGGCGTAGTCGCCGATGTAGAGGGGGCCGCGGAGCACGGCGTCGGGGTGGACCTCGGCGCCTTCGGCGACCCACACGCCGGGGGAGATCTCGAAGCCGTCCATGTCGACCTGGACCTTGCCCTCCAGGACGTCGGCCTGGGCCTTGACGTAGCTCTCGTGGGTGCCGACGTCCTCCCAGTAGCCCTCGGCCACGTACCCGTAGATGGGGCGGCCTTCCTTCATGAGCTGCGGGAAGACGTCTCCGGACCAGTCCACGGGCACGTCGGGGTCGACGTAGTCGAAGACCTCGGGCTCCATGACGTAGATGCCGGTGTTGACGGTGTCCGAAAAGACCTGCCCCCAGGTCGGCTTCTCCAGGAAGCGTTCGACCTTGCCTTCCTCGTCGACGATGGTGATGCCGAATTCCAGCGGGTTGGGCACCCGCGTCAGGCACACCGTGACGAGTGCGCCCTTCGACTTGTGGAACGCGATGAGGTCCGTCAGGTCGAAGTCGGTGAGCGCGTCGCCGGAGATCACCAGGAACGCGTCGTCCTTGAGGGCCTCCTCGGCGTTCTTGACGCTTCCGGCGGTCCCGAGCGGCTTCTCCTCGTTCGCGTACGTGAGCTCCATGCCGAGCTCTTCGCCGTCCCCGAAGTAGTTCTTGACCAGTGAGGCCAGGAACTGCACGGTGACGACGGTCTCGCTGAGCCCGTGCCGCTTGAGCAGCCGGAGCACGTGCTCCATGATCGGCCGGTTGGCCACCGGCAGGAGCGGCTTGGGCATGCTCGAGGTCATGGGGCGAAGGCGGGTGCCCTCACCACCGGCCATTACGACGGCCTTCATGTCGGAAGGATCCTCCTTGAAGAGACGACAGGTCCGGCCGACGCACCCGTCCGGGCGGACAGCCCCCCGACTCCTCCGCGACACTGCGGCGAGCGCTCAATCGGCCGTGGCGTCCGCCTTGACCAGGCGGCGGACCTGAACCACGTAAAGGATTCCTGCCCACCAATAGAGGGTTGTACCCCATCCTGCGAACGCCCATCCGAAAACGGACCCGAGCCAACCCAACCAGCCGTCCTGATCACTCAGGAGGAGCAACGGGAAGGCGTACATGAGGTTGAAGGTCGCCGCCTTGCCGAGGAAGTTCACCTGCGGCGGCGGATAGCCGTGGCGGCGCAGGATCCACACCATGACGAGGAGCATCAATTCCCGCGCCAGGAGGGCCCCGGTGAGCCAGAGCGGCAGGATCTCCCGCCAGGTCAGGCCGACGAGCGTGGACAGGATGTACAGCCGGTCCGCGGCGGGGTCCAGAAGCCGGCCGAGGCTGCTGATCTGGTTCCAGCGGCGGGCGAGCTTCCCGTCGAGGTAGTCGCTGACTCCGCTGAGCATGAGGACGAGCAGGGCCCATCCGTCGCTGTTCGGCCCGCCGAACACGGGGCGGAGGATCAGCCAGAGGAACAGGGGTACGCCGACGAGGCGTGCCATGCTCAGGATGTTCGGGATGGTGAGGACGCGGTCCGTCTGGACCCGGGTCTCCTGGACCTCCACCCGGGGGCCTCCACTGTTGAAACGTGCGATCGACTCCCTGACCCTACAGGAGAACCCTCGGCTCCCTTCCGGACCCTGAACGCAGAAAAGCCCCGCACCATAAGGTGCGGGGCTCCCCCACAATGATTGTTCG
>NZ_JBEOSD010000191.1:0-13960 GCF_040302735.1 Streptomyces sp. NPDC097619
CTCTCTCCCCCCCCCCCCCCGAGCCCGTCCCCCCCCCCGCGGGGGGGCGCCGCGGCCCCCCCGGCGGGGGCGGCCCCCCCCCCCTCCACCGGCCCGGTGGCCGCCCCCCCGCACGGGGTGCCGGCCACCGGGTGGCGGGACGGATCAGGCGGCGGGCGCGTCGGCCGCGCCGACGAGCTCCTCCAGCAGGTCCTCCATGGTCACGAAGCCCAGGACGGTGCCCTTGGCGCCGGTCACGGCCGCCAGGTGCGTGCCCGAGGCGCGCATCGCGGTCATGGTGTCGTCCAGCGGGGTGTCCAGGGCCACCTTGATCACCGGGTGCAGGGCGGTCCGGGGGAAGGGCCGGTCCCGCTCCGGGACCCCGAGGGCGTCCTTGATGTGCAGGTAGCCGAGGATCCGCTCACCGGGGCCGGTGACGGGCAGCCGCGAGAAGCCGTGGTCGGAGGCGGTGCGCTCCAGACCGCGCGGGGTGATGTCGTGGCCGACGGTCACCACCCGCTCCAGCGGCACCATGACCTCGCCGACGGGGCGGGTGCCCAGCTCCAGGGCGTCCTGGAGGCGCTGCCCGTCCTCCGGGCCGAGCAGGCCGGCGGCGGAGGAGTCCTTGACCAGCCGGGTCAGCTCGTCGTCGGTGAACACCGCGCCGACCTCGTCCTTCGGCTCCACCTTCAGCAGTCGCAGCAGCGTGTTGGCGAAGGCGTTGATGCCGAAGACGAACGGGCGCAGCGCGCGGGTGACGGCCACGAGCGGCGGCCCGAGGAGCAGCGCGGTGGGCGCCGGAGCGGCCAGCGCGATGTTCTTGGGGACCATCTCGCCGATGAGCATGTGGAGGTACGTCGCCAGGGTCAGGGCGATGACGAAGGCGATCGGGTGGATCAGGCCCTCGGGCACCCCGGCCGCCTGGAACGGCGGTTCCAGCAGGTGGGCGATGGCGGGCTCGGCCACCGCGCCGAGGACCAGGGAGGAGACGGTGATGCCGAGCTGGGCCGTGGCCATCATCGCGGACAGGTTCTCCAGGCCCCACAGGGTGGTCCTGGCCCGCCGGTTGCCCTTGAGCGCGGCCGGTTCGATCTGGCTGCGGCGCACGGAGATCAGGGCGAACTCGGCGCCGACGAAGAAGGCGTTGGTCACCAGGGTGAGCAGGCCGATCAGCAGCTGTACGGCGGTCATCGGGCCTCCTCCCCGGAAGCGACGGCGGCGGCGTCGGCGGGCACGGTGATCGTGACCCGGTCGGCGCGGTGGTGTTCGGTGTCGAGCACGGTCAGGCCCCAGCCGTTGACGGTGAGGCTGTCGCCCTCGACGGGGATGCGCTCCAGCTCGGTGGCGATGAGCCCGGCGAGGGTCTCGTAGGGACCCTCGGGGGCGTCGAAGCCGATCTCCTGGAGCTCGTCGAGGCGGACCCCGCCGTCGGCTTCCCAGACCTTGCGGCCGTCCTCCTGCACGGGGCCCTCGATCAGGTCGGGGACCTCCAGCGGGTCGTGTTCGTCGCGGACCTCGCCGACGACCTCCTCGACGATGTCCTCGACGGTGGCCACACCGGCCGTACCGCCGTACTCGTCGATGACCACGGCCATGGTGCGGGCCTTGCGGAGCCGGCCGAGGAGGGTGTCCACGGGCAGCGAGTGCGGGACGAGCAGCGCGGAGGTCATGAGTTCGGTGACGGGGGTGCCGGCACGTTCCTCTTCCTCCAGGGCGAGCACGTCGCGGACGTGCAGGGTGCCGATGACCTCGTCGAGGCTGTCGCGGTAGACCGGGAAGCGGGAGATGCCGGTGGCCAGGGTGAGGTTCGCGGCGTCGGCGGCGCTGGCCCGGGCGTCCAGGGCCCGGACGTCCACGCGCGGGGTCATCACGTTCTCCGCGGTCAGCTCCGCCAGGTGCAGGGAGCGGACGAACAGCTCCGCCGAGTCGGCCTCGATGGCCCCCTCGCGGGCCGAGTGCCGGGCCAGGGCGACGAGCTCCTCCGGGGTGCGGGCCGAGGCCAGCTCCTCGGCGGGCTCCAGCCCGAAGCGGCGCACCAGCCGGTTGGCGGTGTTGTTGAGGTGCCGGATCAGCGGGGCGAAGGCGGCGGTGAACCCGCGCTGCGGGCCCGCGACGACCTTGGCCACGGCCAGCGGCCGGGAGATCGCCCAGTTCTTCGGGACGAGCTCGCCGATGACCATCAGCACCACGGTGGAGAGCACCACACCGAGGAGGGTGGCCGTGCCGGGCACGGCCCCCTCGGGGAGGCCGACGGATCCGAGCGGCCCGCGCAGCAGCGCGGAGACGGAGGGCTCGGCCAGCATGCCGATGACCAGGGAGGTCACGGTGATGCCGAGCTGGGCGCCGGAGAGCTGGAAGGTGAGGCGCTTGGCGGCCTTGAGGGCGCTCTCGGCGCCCCGCTCACCGGCCTCGACGGCCCGTTCGAGCTCACCGCGCTCGACGGTGGTCAGCGAGAACTCGGCCGCGACGAACACCGCGCACGCCAGCATGAGGGCGAGCGCCAGGAGGAGCAGCAGGACTTCGGTCACCGTGCCACCCCCGCTCCCGGCTGGACGGTTCGCGGGCAGGGCGTGACACGGCTGGGACTACTGGGAGGTTCACCCATTGCGGGTCTGCTGCTCCTTCTGCGCTCGGTGGACCGGGTGGGATCCACGGGAGATCGGTGGGGTACTTCGGGGAGGCAGTCTCCCCGACCCCATGGTAAAGGGTCGGTAAAGTCCGCCGCCACGGCGGGCCGGCTGTGGGGCCGACCTGCGGGTTTTGCGCCATTCATGCGCGTATCAGCCGAACTGTCCGCGCGGGGTGAGGGCGACCCCTATTCTTCTACAGGTCTGTAGAGAACGCGAGAGCCCGCGGGAACATTCCCGGGGGTCGGTCCGTCGTGCGCGGATCCGCGTTCTTCCGTGATCCACAGGGAGGGTGTTCATGGCTTCGATCGACCTGGACGGCGTGCTGGACAAGGCGTGGGCGGACAAGCCGCTGCCGGAGGTGCTGGCGGCCCCGGTCTCGGCGCTCAAGGGGGTCTCCGACCGGCAGGGCGAGCTGCTCCGGGAGGCGTTCGGGATCAAGACCGTCGCGGACCTGGCGGACCTGAAGTTCGCCCGCTGGGCCCAGGCGCTGGCGACCCTGCGGGCCACCGCGAAGTAGCGGGTCCGGGCCCGCGGTGGGCCGGGACCCCGTGCGGGGTTCCGGCCCGCCGTGCCGTCCGGTCGCGCCCCCCGGCTGTCGTGGCGCGGGTCGCCCTTGGTAACTTCTACACGTCTGTAGAAGTTCGGGTGCCGGGGCGGCCGACGCCCCGACACCCGCCCGACCCGACGGAGTTGGCATGGCCCTGTGGGACCGCATCAAGGAGTCCGCATCGACGATGCAGACCCAGCTGCTGGCGAAGAAGAACGACCTGACCTCCGGCGCCTTCCGGGACGCCTCCATGGCGATGTGCGCCCTGGTGGCCGCCGCCGACGGCACCGTGGACCCCTCCGAGCGGCAGCGGGTGGCGCAGCTGATCGCCACCAACGAGGTGCTGCGCAACTTCGACGCCGAGGACCTGCGCCGCCGGTTCGAGGCCAATCTGGACAAGCTGATCGCCGACTTCGCCTTCGGCAAGGTCAGCGTCCTCCAGGAGGTCGCGAAGGCGAAGAAGAAGCCGGCCGAGGCGCGCGCCGTGGTCCAGATCGGCATCGTCATCGGCGGGGCCGACGGCGACTTCGACAAGACCGAGCAGGCCGTGGTCCGGGAGGCCTGCTACGCCCTGGACCTGGCACCGCACGAGTTCGACCTGTGACGCGTTCCACCTGAGGCCGCCGGTCCGTCCCGGGGCCCCGCCGCCCACGGCACCGGCTCCGGCCCGCGGGACCGGCGGGACCGGGAGGCCGGTGCGGCCCCCGGTCGGTCGCCGCCCCTACAGCGGGGTGGCGGCCTTCAGGACCAGGAAGAGGCTGACGGCCGAGTTCGCGGAGGACAGGGCGGAGACGGTGGTCCCGGCGGCTGCCCCCCAGACGGCCAGGCCCACCGGGGTCAGGGCCCGCGGCCACCAGGACGTGCTGGGCGGCGGGCCCAGCAGCGCGGCCACGCGGCGGGGCACCGGCCCCGCGGCGAAACCGGCGAGGGCCCCGAGGGCCGATCCGCCCCGGGAGAGGAGCGCGGCCCTGCCGACGGCCCGGGCCACGGTGCGGCGGCTGCCCACCCGGGCCGCGGCCTCCTCGTCGGCCCACCGCTCGGCGGTGAACCGGACGGCGGTGCGCAGCGGGAGCAGGAACGGGTTGGCCCGCGCGGCCAGTCGCACCGCCAGCAGGAAGCGGTGGTGCCGTCCCCGGAGGTGGGCGCGCTCGTGGGCGAACAGGGCCCGCCGTTCGGCCGGTTCGAGCAGGTCGAGCATGCCGGTGGAGACCACCACCCGGTCACCGGCCCGGCGTCGGCCCGGCAGGGCGTAGGCGTACGGGGTGCCGTCGGGCAGCACCGCGACCGGGGTGTCCGGGAGTCCGATCAGGGCCCGTGCGGCCCGCCGCCGCACCCGGCGGTGCGACCAGCCCGCCCACAGGCAGGAGGCGACCACGGCCAGCAGCGCGGGGATCGCGGCGCTGCCCGCGATCTCGTCGTAGGGCACCGCTTCGCGGACCTCCGGGTCCGACCAGGCGTCGGGCAGCGGGTTGCCGGGGAGTTGGGCGGTGCCGACCACCATCAGTAGGGCCAGGCACAGGGTGCTGCACAGGGCCAGGACCACGGCGGCGACGGTCAGCAGCCAGGTGGCGGCCCGCGGGTGCAGGTGCTGTTCGGCGAGGCGCGCGATCGGCCACGCCGTCAGCGGGAGCACCAGCGGCAGGAAGACGAAGACCCCCATGGGCGTCAGCCGTCCCCGTCCCCGTCGGCCTGCGCGAGCAGGTCGCGGAGCAGCCGCTCGTCCCCGGGGGGCAGGGCCGTCACGAAGCTGGCGAGGACCGCCTCGCGGTCCGGTTCCCCGTCGAGGACCCGGCGCATCCGCAGGGCGGCCAGTCCGGCCTCGTCGGCCACGGGGGTCCACACGAAGGAGCGGCCGGCCCGCTGCCGGGTCACCGCGCCCTTGGTCTGGAGCCGGCTGAGGATCGTGACCACGGTGGTGTAGGCGAGGCCGCCGCCGAGGCGTTCCTGCACCCAGGCCGCGTTGACCGGGCCGGGGGCGTCGTTGAGCGCCGCCAGGACCTGCCCTTCGAGCTGGCCCTGGCCCCTCCGTCGGGAGTCCCGCCCCGCACCGTCCTCGGACTGCTGCGCCATGCCCTCGTCCTCTTCTCCTCCGGCCCGCCACCGCGGGGCGTTCATGGTACGCGCGGCGGGCCCGGAGACGGGCTTCCGGAGGTGTCGGAGGGTGCCCGGAGGTGCCGGAGGTACGCCTCGGGGCCGCCGTGGGCCCGGTCCTGGGCGCCCGGGCGGTGCAGGGCGAGGGTGCCGTCGGGCCGGATCCGCACCGTGGTGGTGGCCGCCCGCGGGCCGGTGTCCGCGTCTTCGCCGGCCGGGTCGGGCGCGGCCAGGACGGGCACCTCGGCGGGGAACGTCGCGAGGGCTTCGGCGGTACCGGCGACGGGTGGCCCGCCGGTGCGGTTGGCGCTGCTGACGTAGAGGACGGGGAACTCGTCCAGGACCGGGCGCAGCGGGTCCCAGCGGGAGCCGAAGAGCAGGCTCCGCTCCTCCCGCACGGCGGGCTCCAGCCAGGGCGGCCGGGGTGCGCCGGATCGTACGGGCAGCAGCACGGTGAGGCGTTCCCGGCGGAGCAGCAGGCGCAGCGGCGCCCGCTGTTCGGGGCCGAGGTCCCAGACCTCGTCGAGGGAGTCCAGGGTGTCGGGGTCGTGGGCCCACAGGGCCACCGCCTGCCCGGCGGGCCGGCCCTTGGCGAGGTTGACGGCCTCGGGCACGGTCGCGGCGATCACGTGGGTGAGCGGGGCGGGTCCGGGCAGGACCACGGCGGTGCCCGCGGCCAGGGCGCGGCGGGCCGCGGCGGCGTCCACGGCGGTCCGGGGGGTCACCGGGTGCCCCCGGACGGGGCGGCTGTGAGGCCGTCCAGGTAGGCGGCGAACTCGGCGTCCTCGATGACGGCCCGTCCCGTCCGGTAGGCCCGGTCCTTGGCCCAACCCAGCGCGGAGCGGGTCCGGTCGGGGTCGAGGACGTGCCCGAGCCGGGACGCGACGGCGGTGACCACCCGGGCGCTGGCCAGGTGGGTGAGGACCACGCCGGGCTCCGTGCCGAGCACGTCCAGGGGGTCGTACGGCTGGAAGAGCGCGGGGTGCACGAAGGGGGTGCCGGTGGAGACGGTGGCCACTCCGGTGCCGACGACGGGGGTGGTGACGCCGAGCGGGGCCCCGGTCTCCTCGGCCACCATCCGGGCGATGACCGGCAGCCGCGTGAGGTCCGGTGCGGTCCGCCAGGGGTCGGCCCCGGCCCCGAGCAGGTCCTCGGCGTGCCGGGCCAGCAGGAAGAGGAGCTGTTCGGTGGCGACCATGCCCGCCCGCTCCGCGATGCCCAGCCAGGAGGCCGACAGCACCCGGACACCCGCCGCCAGGGCCTGCAGGCTGTTGGCGAGGCCCAGCCCGAGGTCGTTGTGGAGGTGGGAGGCGAGGACCACCTCGGGGCCGCAGGCGGATCGGACCCGGCGGAACATCTCCCCGCAGGGGTCGGGCAGTTGGGCGCCGACGGTGTCGGCGAGGACGACCAGGCCCGCTCCGGCCGCCGTCACCTCCTCCGCGTGGTGGGCCATCAGGGCGGCGTCCGCCCGGGAGGCGTCGGCCAGGCACACGTCGACGGCGACCGCCGGATCCCGGTCCTTGGCCCGTTTGACCAGCTCCACGGCGGCCCCGAGGGATTCGGCGGCGGTGCGGTGCGTCATCACCGCGGCCATCGGGTCCGAGGCGGGCACCACCACCATCACGCGGGCGTGCCGGGTGCCCCGGACGGCGGCCAGGGACTGCTCCACGTCCGCGGCGCGCCCCCGGCACACCGCCGCCACGCCCACCGCTCCCTCGGCCTCGACGGCCACCCGGCGGACTGCCTCGACCTCCTGGGCGCACACGGCCGGGAATCCGGCCGCGAACACGGCGTGCCGAGGGCCGTCCGCGCCGAAGATCCGGCCGGTCTCCCGTGCCAGCCGGACCCGGAACTCCGCCCCCATCAGGGTCTTGGCCTGGGCCCCGTCGCGGGCGGACTCCTCCCACAGCACGACCCGGCCGGACCGGGCCGACTCCCTCACCGCGTCCCCGTGCCCGTCCATCCGTCCCCACGTCCCTCCGCGCCGCTCACCAGTTCGATACCCCCGACGATCTCCCGGCGGTCGTCGGGCCGCGGCCCGAACCGCGAGGGATCACTCGAACGAGTGAGGTGGTGGGGCGTCCCCGCTCAGAAGGCGTAGCGGATCCGCAGCCAGGGGGCCCGGGCGGCGACCAGCGCGCGGACGGCGGCCACGGCCGCCGCCTTCGGTCCCGGCCGGTAGCGGACGTTCACGGCGCCGTTCTGCGACCGCTTCGGCTCCTGGAGGTCCGGGCGCCACAACACGTCCTCGGCGCGCGGGTGCCAGCCGAGGTTGACCTCGTGGAGCTCGCGGTTGTGGGTGAGCAGGATGACCTCGGCGGCGGCCTGGTCCTTGACGCGGCGGGGCAGCAGGTCGTCCATGGCGCCCAGCAGTTCGCCCCAGGCCCGTTCCCATCCCTCCCGGAGCACCACGGGGGAGAGGTTGAAGTGCACCTCGTACCCGGCGTCGAGGAAGTCGGCCGCGGCCTCCAGTCGGGCCCGGACGGGGCTGGTGCGCAGGTCGAGGAGGCGGGAGTCCTCCGGGGGCATCACGGAGAACCGGACGCGGGTGCGCCCGCGCGGGTCCAGCGCCAACAGGTCCGGGTTGACGAACTTGGTCGCGAAGGAGGCCTTGGCGGTGGGCCACTTCCGGAAGGCCCGGATCAGGTCGGCGGTGTTCTCGCTGATCAGGTCGTCCACGGAACAGTCGCCGTTCTCGCCGATGTCGTACACCCAGGCGTCCGGGTCGCACTGGTTCGGTTCCGTCTTGGGGCCGGCCGCGGCGATGTGCCGGCCCAGCGCGGCCAGGACGCGCTCGGTGTTGGTGAACACCGTGATCGGGTTGGCGTGGCCCTTGCGGCGCGGGACGTAGCAGTAGGCGCAGGCCAGCGCGCAGCCGTTGGAGAGGCCGGGGGCGATCCAGTCGGCGGAGCGGCCGTTGGGGCGCACCGGGAAGGAGGCGCGCTCGCCGAGCACGAGGGTGCCGCTCTTGACGCGGACCCAACGGTCGACGTTCCCCGCGTTGCCGTGCAGGTCCGGGATCCGCCAGTGGGAGGCCACCGGCACCACCCGGGCCCCGGGGAAGCGGGCGAGGATCTGCCGGCCGCGGAGGGAGTCGGCCGCGGCGGGCTCGGCGTGGATCTCGGTGATCCGCAGGATCCGGCGGGCCTCCGGTCCGTCCCGGAAGGTGCGTCCGGCGGTGGGCGGGGCCGCGGCCGCCGCCAGTTCGTCGAGCCCGAACAGTCCCTCGTCGGCCCCTGCCGCACCCGTCACCCGGCCGCCCTCCCTCGCTCCGCCCGTGTCGCTCCCGCGCCCGGCGGATCGGGTCGCCGGGCCGTCGGGGCCTGCGGCCGGTCCGGGGAGCCGCCGGGCGCGGGGCGGTTCACCGTTCCGCGCGCTCTGAGCGCTCCTCGTGCTCCGCTTCCTCCTCGACGGAGGTGTACCGGATCCGCGCCCACAGCGGGAGCACCAGCCAGCACAACAGGTACCAGGCGAACACCCCGGACACCAGCCAGGGCACGTAGTCGTCGTGGGTGGCGACCCGCATGATCAGGAAGAGTGCCGAGATCAGCGTGGCCAGCAGGAGGACCAGACCCGTCGCGGTCAGTCGGGAGGCCCAGACCACCGCGTGCGGTTTGATGCGGCGCCCCGCCACGATCCGGTGGAAGGCCACGGGCCCGATCAGGGCGCCGGTCGCGAGGGAGCCCAGCACCACGGTGACGAGGTAGATCGTCCGGTCGGTCTGCTCCAACTCCACGAAGCGCGGGGTGAAGACGACCGTCAGCAGGAAGCCGAGCAGGATCTGCACGCCGGTCTGCGCCACCCGTATCTCCTGGATGAGCTCGGACCAGCGCCGGTCCGCCCGCTCGTCCTCGGTCTCGCGCCGTCTGCCGCCCGGATCGCGGTCGTCTCTCGTCTCCTCGGTCATGCCGTCCTCCTGCCCGCGCGCCGACCCTCCATGTACGCACAGTTGTACGCATGGAGGGCCGGTGTCGCTCGTCGTGGGCCGGGAGGCGCCGGGTCAGGCCCGGCCGGCCAGGGCGCCGCGGCGGCGGGCGTGGCGGGCGGGGCGGCCCGTGCGGGCGGGGCGGGGGTCGGTGGCCCCCGGCGGGCGGGCGTGGGCCGGGGGCGAGGCCATCCGGTCCTCCAGCCGGTCCAGTGCGTACAGGAGCAGTGCGAGCGCGGGCAGCCACAGCGCGGCGACGGTGATCACGGTCCTGGCCTCCTCGGCCTCCGGGAGTCGTCCTCTCCCCGCGCGGCTGCCCGGTCCGTCCGCTCCCGCACGTCCGAACGGTGAAGATTCCGTACGAAACGTCCCCGGGGTCCGTCAGGGGCTACCGGGCGGCGGGGCCGCCGAAGGCGCGGCGGTAGGCGGCCGGGGAGATCCCGAAGGCGGCGCGCATGTGGCTGCGCAGCGAGTTCCCCGAGCCCAGCCCGGCCCGGTGCGCGACCACGTCCACCGGCAGGTCCGTGGTCTCCAGCAGTTGCTTGGCCAGCTCCAGGCGCTGGGCGGTCAGCCACTGCACCGGGGTCATGCCGACCTCGTCGCGGAACCGGCGGGTGAAGGAGCGCAGGCTCATCCGGGCGTGCTCGGCGAGCCGGGTCAGGGTGAGCGGTTCCGCCAGGTGCTCCAGGGCCCACGCGCGGGTGGCGGAGGTGCCGGCCAGGGCGGGCTCGGGCACCGGGCGGTCGATGAACTGGGCCTGCCCGCCGTCCCGCCAGGGCGGCACCACGCACATCCGGGCGGCCCGGTTCGCGACGGCGGCCCCGTGGTCCCGTCGGACCAGGTGCAGGCACAGGTCCACGCCCGCCGCCACGCCCGCGGAGGTCAGCACGTCCCCGTCGTCGACGAAGAGGACCTCCTCGTCGACCTTGACCCGCGGGTAGGCGCGGCGGAACTCCGGGGCCAGGTTCCAGTGCGTGGTGGCGGGCCGCCCGTCGAGGAGCCCGGCGGCGGCCAGCACGTAGGAGCCGGAGCAGATGGACACCAGTCGGGTGCCGGGCCGGATGCCGGCGATGGCGGCCGCGACCTCGGGGGGCAGCGGGCCGCCCTCGCCCAGCTCCGGCATGGCGTGGGTGGGCGGCAGCACCACCGTGTCGGCGGCGGCGAGGGCCTCCGGCCCGGCGGCGGGCTGTACGGAGAACCCGGCGTCGCTGAGCACGGGAGCCCCGTCCGCGGTGCAGACCGTGACCTCGTACAGGGGTCGGCCCGCCTCGTCGATCGCGCTGCCCAGCACCCGGGAGGGGATGCCCAGCTCGAAGGGCGGCACCCCGGGCAGTGCGAGCACCGCGACCCGGTGCGGGCCCCCGCGCGCCGCCCCCGCCCCCGTCGGATCCCCTTCGTGCGTGAACGTCCTCATGGCCAGATCCTGTCAGATGGTGGCCTGACGGCCAACACCGTGCGGCTCCCTCCTGTCCCATGGTGGACCTGTCGCCGCGGGACCACCGCGGCGCACGGAACGAGACGGAAAGACGAGGAAACGCGATGCGTGCGGTGGTCGTGGAGCAGTGGGGCGGACCCGAGCAGCTGGTCGAGCGCGAGGTGGAGCGGCCGCGGCCCGGCCTGAACGAGGTGCTGGTGCGGGTCCGCGCCGCCGGGGTCAACCCGGTGGACTGGAAGACCCGGGAGAGCGGCGGCCTGATCGCCTGGGGCGAGGTCCCCGCGGTGGGCTGGGACGTCTCCGGCACCGTGGTGGAGGCCGGCCCGGGCGTGGGGCACTTCCGCCCCGGCGACGAGGTCTTCGGCATGCCGCTGTTCCCCCGCCAGGCGGGCGGCTACGCCGAGTACGTGGTGGCCCCCGCGCGGCACCTGGCGCCCAAGCCCGCCGGTCTCGGCCACGTGGAGGCGGCGGCGCTGCCCCTGGCCGCGCTGACCGCCTGGCAGGCCCTCGTGGACACCGCGGACGTGCGGCCCGGCGAACGCGTCCTGGTGCACGCCGCCGCGGGCGGCGTCGGCCACTTCGCCGTGCAGATCGCCAAGGCGCGCGGCGCGTACGTGATCGGCACCGCGAGCGCCGGCAAGCACGAGCTGCTGCGCGAGCTCGGCGCGGACGAGGTCGTGGACTACCGCGAGACCCGCTTCGAGGACGCGGTCGGCGAGGTCGACGTGGTCCTGGACGGCCTCGGAGGGGAGACCGCCGAACGGTCCATGGCCGTGCTCCGCCCCGGCGGCCGGCTGGTCACCCTCCCCGGACCGGACGACGTCCCCGCCCCCCGGGAGGGCGTGAGCGCCCGGTGGATGCTGGTCGAGCCCGACCACCTGGGCCTGCGCGAGATCGCCGCCCTGGTCGAGCGCGGCGCGCTGCGTCCGGTGGTGGACACGGTGCTGCCGCTCGCGGACGCGGCGCGGGCCCACGAGATCGGCGAGCGCGGCCGGACCGCCGGGAAGATCGTCCTGACGGTGGACTGACCCCGCCACCACCTCGCCCGGCCGTCCGCCCGGCCGTCCGGTTCCGGGGCCAGTCCCCGGTGATCGGCGGCGGTCGGCTGTCGGCGGGTCAGCGTCTCGGGTGCCACTCCAGGAGCAGGATGGTGGCGTCGTCGCGGAGCCGGTGGGCGTTGTGCGTGAGCAGGTTCTGGATCAGCCGGCGCAGGGCCTCGGGGGCGCTGTCACCGGTGGCCGTGGAGCGGATCACGGTGTCGGCCAGCCGTTCCTCCCCGAACAACCCGCCGTCCGGGGACCGGGCCTCCGTGATGCCGTCGCTGTAGAGGAGCACGCGGTCCCCGGGCTGGAGGCGGACCCGGTTCGGGGGCGGGGGGTCCACGCTGTGGAAGCCGAGTCCGAGGGGGAGCTGCGCCCCGCGCTCCAGGGCGCCGGGCAGCACCCGGCCGTCCCGGATCAGCAGGGGAGTCGGGTGGGCGCAGTTGATCCAGGTGAAATCACCGGTGGCGGTGTCGAGTTCGGCGAAGCAGGCCGTCATGAGGCGGTCCGGGATCCACTCGGACAGGGCCCGGTCGATGGCGGTCGCGATCGCGCCGAGGGAGCCGCCGGAGCGGCGGGTGTACCGGCAGGCCGCCAGTCCCACCGCGCTGGCCCCTCCGGACGCCAGGTCGTGGCCCATCGCGTCGAGCACGGCCAGGTGCAGCACGGATCCGATGAAGCTGTGGTCGAAGGCGTCGCCCCCGACGTCGTACGCGGGTTCCAGGACGGCCGCCGAGGTGGCGTGCTCCGTGCCGATGGTCCGGGGCGGCAGGAAGGCCCACAGCAGTTCGGCCTGGAGGGTCATCGCGCGGGTCCGCTCGGTGGCCACCAGCAGCTCGTGGTGGGTGCCCTTGGAGACGACCAGCAGGGTGGCCAGGCTCGCCAGGGCCTGGAAGGCCTCCCGGTCGCGGGCCTCGGGGGAGGGGCCGACGGCCCGCAGCACCCCCAGCCGCTCCACCCCGTCCACCATGGGGAACCACGAGGTGGCCTCCCCGGGCGCCTGCTGGACCCGCTGGGTCCGGTAGGCCAGCCCGGCCGCCGTCCCGTCGACGGCGAGCGGTGGTCCGGCCGTCCCGTCCGCCGCCGAGCCGGGCCGGGGGAGCGGGGTGAGCCACAGCTGCTGGAGGTCCGCCAGATAGAGCGTGGCGCCACCGATGCCCAGGCGCGCGGCGGCCTCGTCGATCAGGCCCGCCACGCCGGTGGCCGAGGCGTCGTGGGCCCGCTCCAGCACCGAGGACAGGACGTCACCCAGCTCCGGTGCCGGGCCGTGATCGCCGGTACCCGCGGCCGGGGTCTCGTCCGCCATGGGTGCTCCCTCCGGGACGGGGTCCGGGTCCGGAAGCGTCCGGGCGCCCGCGCGGGCCCGGGCGGCCCGCTGCTCCCATCCTCCGCGCCCTGCCGCCCGGGGGCAGTCCGGGGACGCCCGGCGGGGGAATGCCGGGCGCGCGCGGCACCGCCGGGGAGGGCGCCCGACCGTCAGGGGCGCTCGCCGGGGGCTTCGTCCTCCCAGGCCGTGCTGAGCCCGCTCAGCCAGGCCGGCGGCAGCTCGGCCGCGTCCCACTCCCCGCGCAGCTCCTCCGGGACCGTGGCCAGTCGTTCCAGCACGGCCACGCTGGTCGGGGAGTGCAACAGGGTGTAGCGGCCGTGGATCGCGGTGGGGCTGCCGGGTCCGTAGTCCGCGTACAGCCGCCCCAGCCGGGCCCGGTGCACCGCGGCGAACTCGGTGAGCAGCCCCGCGTACCCGGCCCTGTGCCGAGGCCCCATGGTGCCCAGGACCGCCGTGAGGACCTGCTCGGAGACCTCGGGGTCGAGATCGGAGACCGGGGCGAAGGAGAGGTAGAGCGGGGTCGCCGCCACCTTGGCCCGCTCCACCTCCATCCGTCCGATCGGCAGCCGCGATTCCCCCGAACCGGCGTCGGGTTCCGCGCCCACCACCCGCGCCAGGGTCCGTTCGGCGAGCTCCGCGAGGGCCTCGGTGGCGCCCCGCGCCCCGTCCAGCCACCCCGCGGCGTACAGCTCCCCCTTGCCCTCGGGGACGTTCCCGCTCCCGCCGTCGACCTCGCGGTACCCGACGGCCAGCGCGCCCGCCTCGACGAGCCCGATCAGCTCCTCCGCGTCGGCGGGGGTGACCCCGGCCCGGCCGAGCAGCTGTACGAGTGTGGTCTTGGCGTTGAGGACGCTGACCGGGTCCAGCTGCTGCGGTCCTCCGGCGGCGGTGTTCATGGGTTCCTCCTCGACGTAGGGGCGCCGGAGCCGAGCCTACGCAGCCCGGCCCACGGTCCCCTCACCCGGCCGCCCCGCCGCGGCGGGGGC
>NZ_JBEOSD010000192.1:0-13938 GCF_040302735.1 Streptomyces sp. NPDC097619
GCGGGCGTCGGCGGGCGTCGGCGGGCGTCGGCGGGCGTCGGCGGGCGTCGGCGGGCGTCGGCGGGCGTCGGCGGCGTTGTCAGTGGGGGCGCCGAGGATGGGGGCATGACGTGGGTACTGAGCGATATCGAGCGCGCGTTCCGGGAGAGTTGGAGCGCCGAGACCTGCACCCCGGAGCACCGGGACCGGTGGCATCCGGGCAATCCGGCGCGGGACCAGTGCGGGGTCACGGCCATGGTCCTGTGCGACCTGCTCGGCGGGCGGCTGGTCCGCGGAGAGGTGCACGTGGACGGCGTGCGGGTGGACTACCACTGGTGGAACCGGCTCGGGGAGGGCGTGGAGGTCGACCTGACGCGGGAGCAGTTCGCCCCGGAGGAGGTGGTCGTGGGCGGCGTCCTGATCGAACGGCCGCCCTCGCTGCGGGGGATGCGGCTGGAGGCGGAGTACGAACTGCTCCGCGCGAAGGTACTGGCCCGGCTGGGCGCGACCCCGGAGCGGACCCCGGAGCCGGAGCCGGTGGCGGCCCCCGCACCGGCTCCCTGAGCGGCGCTCCGGCCCTCCGGGCGGCCCCGGCCCGTACCGGCCGGGGCGCCACCGCTCAGTCGGGCGGGCCGCCGGTGACCACCGTGGCCTCGTACGCCTCCGAGGTGCGGATCCGTGCCGTCAGGCCCGCCGCCCGGAAGAGGGAGGCGGTCAGGGGGGCCTGCCGGCGGCCGGTCTCCACGAGCAGGGTGCCGCCGGGGGCCAGCCAGGCGGGCGCCCCGGCGATCACCCGGCGCTGCACGTCCAGTCCGTCCGCGCCGCCGTCCAGGGCCTCCGCCGGTTCGTGCTCGCGGGCCTCGGGCGGCAGCAGGCCGAGGTCCCCGGTGGGCACGTACGGGGCGTTGGCCACCAGCACGTCCACCCGACCGGTCAGCTCGGCGGGCAGGGGCGCGTACAGGTCCCCGAGGAAGACCCGCCCGCCGGTGCCCGCCAGATTGGCGCGGGCGTAGCGGACGGCCGCCTCCCCGATGTCCGCCGCGTGGAGCCGGACCCCGGGCACCGCCGCGGCCACGGCCGCCCCCACCGCGCCCACCCCGCAGCACAGGTCCAGCACGACCGCCCCGGGTCGGGCGGCGGCCACCGCCCGCTTCGCCAGGTACTCGCTGCGGCGCCGGGGCACGAAGGCCCCCGGTCCGACCGCCATCCGCAGCCCGCGGAATCCGGCCCAGCCCACCACGTGCTCCAGGGGCTCCCCCGCGGTGCGGCGGGCCAGCAGTCCGGCCAGCTCCCCGGGGTCCGGGGCGGCGGCCAGCAGCAGCTCGGCCTCCTCCTCGGCGAAGACGCAGCCGGCGGCGCGGAGTTCGGACACGAGGCGGTTCAGGTGCACGGGCGGTTCCTCGGCAGGGGTCGGGGGCGGCGGGACAAGGGAGACGGGGGGACGGGAGCGGGACGGCGGGCGGGCGGCGGCGGTGAGCGGTGGCCCGGCGGGGCGGGTTCGGGGTTCAGTCCAACACCGTGAGGTCCAGCGCGGCCAATCGGGCCGGGTCGGCGAGGACGTCGATCTCCACGATGCGGCCCCCGCTGACGGTGAACGCCATCACGGAGACCGGCAGGCCGTCCTCCGGGATCGTGACCAGCGCCGGGGTGCCGTTGACGAACGCCGGCCGGGCGAAGGCGGCGAGCCGCGCGAACATGAGGGCCTGGCGGGCCACCGTCTCGGCCCCGCGCAGCAGCCGGGCGGCGGAGGCGGGCGCGTCGGGTCCGTAGTCCGCACGCAGCAGTACCTGCGGGTCGAGCACCGTCAGCAGCCCCTCGAAGTCGCCCTCGCGGGCGGCCGCGAGGAAGGCGTCGACCACCCGCCGCTGCCGGTCCCGGCCCGGGTCGGGGGCCGGGGCACCGCCCCGGACCCGGCGGCGGGCCCGGCTGGCGAGCTGCCGGGCGGCGGCCGGGGTGCGGTCCACCACGGGGGCGATCTCCTCGAAGGACATCCCGAACATGTCGTGCAGCACGAAGGCGAGCCGCTCCGCCGGGTTCAGCTGGTCCAGCACCACCAGCAGGGCCAGGCCCAGGGCGTCGGCGATCAGCGCCTCCTGCTCGGGATCGTGGCCGTCCTCGGACCCCAGCACCGGCTCCGGCATCCGGACCGGCTCCTCCCCCGGGCCGTCCAGGAGCGTCTCGCCGCGGGTGCGACGGACCCGGAGCTGGTCCAGGCAGATCCGGCCGACGACGGTGGTCAGCCAGCCGCCGAGGTTGTCCACCGCGGCCGCGTCGCTGCGGTCCAGCCGCAGCCACGCCTCCTGCACGGCGTCCTCCGCCTCGGCCACCGAGCCCAGCATCCGGTAGGCCACCGCCCGCAGGTGTCCGCGGTGCTCCTCGAACCGCTCGGCCAGCCGGTCCCGCGCCTCCGCCGTGGTCGGCAGGTCCCGCTCGTCCATGATCCGCTCCGTCGTCCGTGGGGTGCGCCGCCCGGGGCCCCGCGGGCCCGGCCGGGCGGCCGTCTCTGCTGCTCTGACGTACCGGGGGCCGCGGGTGTGACGCGCGGCCCCCGATCGGGTCGGAACCGGTCGGCTCAGAACTGGTCGGGGCACCAGGGCCGGCGGGCGGTCCGGAACAGCCGTTCCGCGCGGGCCGCGGCCCCCGGCACGGTCTCCGTGACCCGCCCCAGCGCCGCCATGCGCACCGCGGAGGCGTCCCCGAGGTAGAGCGAGCCGAGGGCGCTCGCGTCCAGCAGCAGCTCGGCAGGGGCGTCGGTGGCCGCGCAGCGGGCCCGCCCGTCGGCCCCGGCCTCCAGCCGCCACCGGCCGGCGGCGAACCCGTGCCGGTCCTCGACCTCCAGGACCAGCGCGCCGGCCCCCTCGTAGGTCCGCGCCTCCAGAGCCCGTACGACGTCCAGGAGCCGCACCCACAGCCAGTCCGCGCGCGTGCGGATCGCGGCCGCCCGCGGGTCCGGGAGGAGGTCGGGCAGCAGGTCGTCGGGGGCCCGGTAGCCGGTGCGGATCCGGGCCACCCAGTCCACGGAGCACAGGTAGTGCCACAGGGCCCGCTCGGCCGTCGGACCCAGGGCGATCAGGTCGATGACGGTGACGGTGTTCCGCGGGGTCTTCGCCTCGTCCCAGCGGTCGTCGGCGAGGTAGGAGAGCAGGCCCTCGACCCGTCCCTCCGGGCCGCGGTAGACGGCGAAGAACCGTTCCCGCCAGGGGCGGTGGGAGGGGGCCTCCACCCCGGTGCTGATGTTCCACCAGCGGTCGTCGCGGTCGATGGCCCCGTGCACGAGGGGCCGGAACCGCTCGTGGAGCTCGGGGCCGAGGGCCCGGACCTCGGCCGGGGTGACCAGGTCCACCCGGCCCCCGCCCTCGGGGCGGCCGGTGCGCCGCGGGTCCAGGCCCGTCCGGTGCACGTCCACCTCCCACTCGACGCAGGTCGCGGCCGGGCCGAAGCCGTAGCGGCCGTAGATCGGGTACTCGGCGGCGATCAGCGTGGCCAGCACCTCGCCGCGGGCCCGCGCGGCCGTCAGGTCCGCGGCCATCATGCGGCTGAGGAGCCCGCGGCGCCGGTGGGTGGGCAGGACGGCCACGTTGGAGACGGCGGTCGCGGGGACGGCGGCCCCGCCGGGCACGGTCACCGACTGCGCGAAGGACCGGAAGGTGGCCACGCAGCGGCCGGTGTCCGGGTCGAAGGCGCCCTGGGTCCGGTCGAGGTCGATGTACTTGGCGCGGAGTTCGACGTCCCCTTCGGTGACGGTCGGCGGGGACAGGAACCCGATGTTTATGGCCTCCGACCAGGCCCGCAGCTCGGATGCGTCGATCGTGCGGACCTCTGCGGATCCGATTCCTGAGCCGGCGGGACCGCCGGGTACGAGGGCAGCGCTCATTCCCGCCACGCTACGTGCGCCGTGACCGGAACGTCACCCGCTTTTCGACGAGTTGCCCGGAGTCCGCCCCCGGGCGCGCGCCGGAGCGGAGAGCCGGGGAGAAGGGCCGGAGAGCGGGTCAGGCCAGCAGGTCGTCCACCTGCGCCTCGCCCTCCCGGTAGCGGCGGGTGATCTCGGCGCTGCAATCGTCGGTGGTGTGCTGGAGCTGCCGGCGGCGGCGCGAGACCTGCTGCTCGTACCGGACCAGCTGCGCCATCCCCTCGTGCAGCTCCTCGTCGGTACGGGCCGCGAGGTCGGACAGCTCCACGTCGTCGAGCATCTCGGCGGCCAGCAGCCGGTACTCCTCCCCGTGCGGGGTGCCGACCGTCACGTGCCGGGCGGAGGCGCTGCGGCTGGACGGGGCGTCCGTCAGGATCTCCGACAGCCGGTCCACGACCGGGGCCTCGGGATCGGTGCGCCGGGCCAGTTCGGCCCGCAGGATGTCGATCCGGCCCTGGAGCAGCCGCCGTACGTAGCTGAGGTCGGCCTCGTCGCGCTGGGCCTCCCGGCGCAGGGTCCGCAGCTCCGGGAGCCGGAGCAGGCCCAGGTCGGCGCGGGTCGGGCCACCGGTCCGCTGCACGGGAGGACGGAGACCGGGGTCCGCGCAGACGTGCCCGCGCCGCGACCCGGCAGGTTGACCGGCTCCGGAAGCATTCATACGAATTCTTTCCCCTCGACCCGTGCGTGGGCTCCCCCCGCGCCCGGGGGCCGGGGAGGGCACCGCCTCCGTGCATGGTGCCACTCCCCCGGGGCCGGACGCAGTCCCACGCCACCCGATCGGCCCCGGACGGGTGCACGCCTGCTACACAAGGGGTATGCGAGCAGTGGTTCAGCGAGTGGACGGCGCCAGTGTCGTCGTCGGCGGCGAGACGGTCGGGGAGATCACCGGCGAGGGCCTGTGCGTCCTGGTCGGGGTCACCCACGAGGACACCCCGGAGAAGGCCGCGCAACTGGCGCGGAAGCTGTGGTCGGTGCGGATCCTGGAGGGCGAGAAGTCCTGCAGCGACGTGTCCGCGCCGCTGCTGGTGATCTCCCAGTTCACCCTCTACGGAGACGCCCGCAAGGGCCGCCGCCCCACCTGGAACGCGGCGGCGCCCGGGGAGGTCGCGGAACCGCTGGTGGACGAGGTGGTCCGGCAACTGCGGGCGCTGGGCGCCACCGTGGAGACCGGGGTGTTCGGGGCCGACATGCGGGTCTCCCTCACCAACAACGGTCCGTTCACGGTGCTCGTCGAGGTCTGAGCGGGCTCGGAGCGGACTCTGAGCGGCCCGGGCGCGGGGCGTGTTCCTGCGCGGAACACGCCCCGCGGGCCCGAGCGGCCCGGCCCGCGGACCGGGCCGAGCGGCCTACGGCTCGACGACGACCTCCTGGGCCGCCGCGGTGTTGCCGGCGATCAGCGGGGCGTCCACGGGGACGTTCCGCTTGACCAGCGCCAGGGCGATCGGGCCCAGCTCGTGGTGACGGGCCGAGGTGGTCACGAAGCCGAGCTGGCGGCCCTCCTCGCCGTCGGCGGCGAGCCGCACCGGGGTGCCGTGCGGGGGCAGCAGCACCTCGCTGCCGTCCAGGTGCAGGAAGACCAGCCTGCGCGGCGGCTTCCCCAGGTTGTGGACGCGCGCCACCGTCTCCTGACCGCGGTAGCAGCCCTTCTGGAGGTGGACGGCCGTCCCGATCCAGCCCAGTTCGTGCGGGATGGTGCGGTGGTCGGTCTCCTGGCCGACCCGCGGCAGGTGGGCCTCCACGCGCAGCGCCTCGTGGGCGAGCAGGCCCGCCGCCGGGCCGTGCTCGCCGGCGAACTCCTCCAGGGAGGCGCGCGGCAGGAACACGTCGCGGCCCTGCGCGGTCTCCCGGATCACCGGCTTGCCGGGGGGCTCTGCCACCGACCCGGCCGGGAGGTGCACCACCGCGAACTCCGCGGTGCGGTCGGCGACCTCCACCCGGTAGAAGAACTTCATCGATTCCAGGTAGCCGATCAGGGCCTCCTGGGTGCCGGGCTCCACGTGCGCCCACACCGTCTCGCCGTCGTCCACGAGGTAGAGGGCGTGCTCGATGTGGCCGTTGGCGGAGAGGATCAGCGCCTCGGTGGCCCGGCCCGGGGGCAGGTCGGTGAGGTGCTGGGTGAGCAGCAGGTGCAGCCAGCTCAGCCGCTCCGGACCGGTGACGGTGACGACCCCGCGGTGGGAGAGGTCGACGAAACCGCGGCCGTCGGCGAGGGCGCGCTGCTCCCGGAAGAGGTCGCCGTAGTGGGCGGCGACGTCCGCGTCACGGCCTTCGGCCGCCACGGCGCCGGGGAGGGCAAGCAAAGGGCTGGTCATGTCCCCAAGCGTACGACTGCCCCGACGGGCCCCTGGGGGTCACCCGGTGTTCTCGGCCGCCCCGCGTCGCGGCCACCGGCGGAAGCATCGACTCCGATTCAGGGGGCCGTGGTGACGGGGTCCGTGGGGCCCGGGTCCGTGGCGGTGGGGGCGGCTGCGGCCTTCGTGCAGTCGGCGCACTGGCCGAAGATCGCGAAGTGCTTCATGTCGGTGGTGAACCCGAAGGTCTCGCGGAGCTTGGTGGTGAACTCGGCGGCGACCTCGACATCGGCCTCGATGACCCCGGCGCAGTCCCGGCAGACGAGGTGGATGTGGTGGTGGCGGTCCGCCAGGTGGTAGGTGGGGGCGCCGTGCCCGAGGTGGGCGTGCGAGACGAGCCCGAGCTCTTCGAGCAGCTCCAGGGTGCGGTAGACGGTGGAGATGTTCACCCCGGAGGCCGTCCTGCGGACCTCGGTGAGGATCTCGTCCGGGCTGGCGTGCTCCAGGGCGTCGACCGCCTCCAGCACGAGCTGGCGCTGCGGGGTCAGCCGGTAGCCGCGCCGGCGGAGGTCGCTCTTCCAGTCGGTGCTCACCACGGCTCCAGTCTAGGTGGGAAGGCCGAAGGGGACCACGGTCGTCCGCGGTCCCCTTCCCTGCTGCTGCGCGTGCTTCCTAGCGGAAGAAGGCGATGCCGTCGTCGGGCATGTCGGGGAGGTTGCGCGCCATCTCGGCGACCTCCTCGGGGGTGACGACCTTCTTCAGCTGCGCCGACATGTAGGGGCGGAGCTCCACCTCGGGGGTGGCCTTCTCGCCGACCCACATGAGGTCGCCCTTGACGTAGCCGTAGAGGCGCTTCCCGCCGGTGTACGGACCGGAGGCCGCGGTCCGGGCCACGGCGTCGGTGGCCAGGTCGATCTGCGGCTTCTGGTCGGCGAGGGCGCCGTACCAGACCTCGACGATGCCCTGGTCGCGCACCATGACGACCTCGACGTTGCGCTCGGCGTCGATGCGCCAGTAGCCGGACTCCGACTCCAGCGGCTTCACCTTGTTGCCCTCGGCGTCGAGGACCCAGGAGCGCGAGGTGTACTCCAGGAAGTCCCGCCCGTCGTGGGCGAAGACGACCTCCTGGCCGAAGTTGCACTTCTCGTCGCCGGGGAAGTCGAAGACTCCCGCGCCCTCCCAGGTACCGAGGAGGAAGGCCAGCGGAACGAGCTGGGGGTTCAGGTCGGACGGGATCTGGATCATGGGTGGCTGCTCAGGCGATCTGTGCGGGGGAGGTTTCCGGCGGACGAGGGGCGTACGACTAGCGCTGGCCCTGGTAGAGCTTCTTCACGGCCAGGACGGTGAAGGCGAGAATGCCCACGGCTACCAGGGCCAGCAGGGAGGTGAAGAATGCCTCAAGCACGGGGTGCTCCTCGGAGGGTCGGGATGCGGTGGTACGGCCGGTCCCCAGCCTACTGGTCCGGGGACCGACCCTCTCTGTGAGGTGTGCGGTACTCAGCCCAGCAGCTGGTTCTGCAGCACCACGGTCTGGTGGAAGGGAACGGCCGGGAGGGTTCCCTTCCGGCTCTGCACGACGAGCGCCTGGACGTCACCCGACCGGACGCAGGCGGCCCGGGTCCGCTCGGCTCCGGCCGGCTCCGACTCGATGTAGACGCCGACCTCCGTGCCCGTGCCCCGGAGGACGTGGTCCTGCTCGTCCTTGACCGCCGACCACGGCAGGTCGAGCTCCAGGGGCGCCGTGCGGTGGAGGTTCATCTGCCGGGCGCACCGCGAGTAGGCGGCGGAGAAGCCCTGCGCGGGGAAGCGCAGCAGGTAGACGCGGGTGCGGGTGCCGTCCGGCATGGTCCAGGCCCGGCCGGCGATCCCGCGCAGGCCGCTGTCGGTCAGCTCCTGACGGATCTCGGACCGGTCCTCGGCCGCGTACTCCTTCAGGTACTGGTCCGTGGTGACGGCCTCGGGGGTGTCCGGTCCGCCGGTCTCGGCGCGGGCGGCTTCGAGGCGCTCGGGGACGGATCCCTCGGGTGCGGGCAGCAGGAGGGCGCCGAGGTCGGCGTAGTGGATGCCGGCCGTGTTGTCCTCGTGGAAGGGGAGCGGGGCGCCCGCCGGCAGCGGTGGCCTGACCAGCCGCGGGTAGGTCCAGCGGCCGTCGTCCAGGGTGGCCAGTCCGGGCAGCTCGGTGCGCTCGCGCTCGGCGAGGGTGTACGCCGTGCCCGCGCCGGCGCCGGCGAAGACGAGCACGGCGGCCGTCCAGCGCAGGACGGCCCGCAGCACCCGTCGGTCCCGACGGGGCGCCGGGGCGGCGGGTGCGGCGTCCGGGACGGCGGGTGTGAGATTCGGGACGGGTGGGGCGTCCGGGACGGCGGGGGCGGTGTCCGGCGCCGGGGCGGTACCGGCCGCCGTTCCGGCCTCGGAGTCGGCTCCGGTCTGGTCACGGGTCTGCTGGGTCATACGGACTCCCCCGGGGACTTCAGGTGGTCGAGCTGGGCCTTGAACAGCTCCAGCAGCGCGTCGTTGCGGCCCAGCGGGCGGGGGCCGTAGCCGCGCAGGGTGACGAGGACGCCGTCGGAGTAGGCCACGCAGGCGAGGGTCTCGACCCGCTCGTCCTTCTTGGCCTCCTCGGGGTCGGTGACCTCGCGGAGCGCGCAGGCCGCCCCGGGGTGGCCCTTGATCTTCGGGGGCTTGGTGTCGTCGCCCACGACCTTCAGCAGCCGTCCCGCCAGCCGGGCGTAGTTCGCGAGGTCCTTGCCCTCGGCGCGGGTGACGCGGATCTCGGCGCCGAACCCCTCGCCCTGGTAGGTGCGGCCCGCCATGCCCTGGAGGCGGAGCCGGGAAAGGTACCCGTCGCGCTGCTTGCGTTCGGCGGCGGACAGCCCCTTCCGGTTCTCCTTGAGGCGTTCGAGGGCGAGCTCCGCGGAGAGGCTGTAGTCGTCGCCCTGGTCCCCCACGTCGGGTCCGGGACGGAAGGTGTCGCCCCGGGGCAGCAGCAGGGCGGACAGCTCGTTGGAGGGTACGGCGGCGGGGTCCGGATCGGTGTCCGGGCGGACTCCGGCCGCCGTCCAGTAGCGCGTCTCCGCGGTGCGGTCCGCGTCACCGAGGGCGTCCACTCCCCAGCCCGCGGCGCCCGCGAGCACGGCGAGGCCCACGGCGGCGGACAGGGCCGCCTTGTGCTTCACGGTCTTCACAGGCGCTCCAGCTGCTTCTTCGCGAGGGCGCGCAGGGCGCGCTCCGAGATGGTGCCGCGGTTGTCCCAGACCCAGATGTCCATGACGAGGTCCCCGCGTCGGGCGATGGCCCGGGCCTGACGGGTGGGCAGGTAGCCGGCCTCCCGGTCGGCCTCGGAGTAGATCCAGAGGCGGCCGTTCTCGGCACCCACTCCGGGCACGTCGCCGCCGAGGTTCCCGGCGTGCTCCTCGTCCGACATGTACGCGGCCTGGTCGTCCTCGAAGTGCTCGGCGCCCTCCCAGTCGCGGAACTGGATCAGCCGGACGGTGGTGACGGTCCTGTCGTTCTCGGACCATTCGACGGCGGAGGACCGGCGGAAACCCGCGCCCAGGAGCTTCTCGACCATGGACGCCGGATAGTCGAAGAAGTCCGCGGCGTAGCCGTCGAGCTCCTGGTACCCGGCCGACAGGGTCACCCGGGCCCCGCGCGGCGGCTTCACGAGCAGCGGGGTGAGGTCCCCGTCGGTGCGGTGCCAGCGGTTGGCGTTCAGGGAGCGGACCGTGGTCGCCGGACCGGCCGCGCGGACCTTCGGGTCCGGCAGCACCTGCTGCGCCAGTGGGGGCAGGGGGGTGGGGGCGCGGTCGTACTGGACGGCGTAGCCGGTGGCGGTGCCGGCGAGGGTGCCGAGGAGGGCCGCGGCGAGGATCAGGGCGGTGGTGCGGCCCCGGGGCCGCGGACGTCGGGCCCCGGACACGTCCGGATCATTCGCGGACGGGAATTCCGGGTATGCCGTGATTTCCGGGTTTTCCGCGTTCTCCGGCTTTTCCGGTACTTTCGGAGTTTCCGATTCCGCCCGCACCTCCTCCGGAGCAGGCGTTTCAGGCAGGGTCTGGTCTGGTTGCACGGGGTCCCCCCACAAGACACGGGCGCGGACCGGGGTGTCCGCGCACAAGGCAGACCCTTAACACCTGCAAGGAGTTGTGCGCATCCGCATTACGGATCGGCATCGTTGCCGGAGTGGCTGCCGGGCTGGTCCCCGGGGGGCCGTTTCCCGTCGAGTTCGTCCCACCACTCGTCGGATTTCGGGTCTCCGGAGGGGTCGTCCCACCAGCGGTCCTCGGGGCCGCGCCGGTTCGCGGTGATCGCGGCGAACGGGGGGATGACCATGGCGACCACGCAGAGGGCCACGGCGGCCTGCACCGACCACAGGCGCACGAAGGACCAGGCGGAGACGAAGAGGAGCAGGCATCCGCCCATCATCAGGAAGTACACGCGCCGGCGCCGGGCGTACATGCCTCCAGCGTAGGCCGCGGAGCGGCCGGTGGGGAGTCGGCGGCGCGGGATCCCTGGCGGGGGCCCGGGCCGGGGCCGGGGCCGGGCCGAGGCCGAGGCGGAGGCGGGGGTCCGGGCGCGGGCCGGGCGCCGGCACGGGCCGGGGGCGCGGTCGGGCCGGAACGGCGCGGAGGGCCGCACCCCGTTCCAGTGGCGTCCAACCCCCTGGGGTGCGGCCCTCCGGCCGGTCTCGCGGCGCCGCCCTGCCCGGGGCGGCGCCGCACTGCTTCCGTCGTCCGTCGCCCGTCGTCCGTCGCGGAACGACGGCCGTGTCGGACGGCCGCGTCAGACGGCGATCGCGACGTCCGTCACGCCGCCGGTCTCCACCACGACGACCTTGCGGTCGGCGGTGGCACCGGGCACCAGCGCGCGGAGGGTCCACTCGCCCTCGGCCGCGTAGAAGCGGAACTGTCCGGTGGCCGAGGTCGGGACCTCGGCGGTGAACTCGCCGCCGCCGTCCAGCAGACGCACGTAACCGGTGACGGGCTCGCCGTCCTTGGTCACCTGGCCCTGGATGGTGGTCTCACCGGGCTTGATCGTCGAGGCGTCGGGGCCGCCTGCCTGCGCTCCACACATGTCTGCGTCCTGTCCTAGAGAGCGAAGAGTGTTACTTGTTGGCGCCGAGCTCGATCGGCACGCCGACCAGGGAGCCGTACTCGGTCCACGAGCCGTCGTAGTTCTTGACGTTCTCCTGGCCGAGCAGCTCGTGCAGCACGAACCAGGTGAGCGCGGAGCGCTCGCCGATGCGGCAGTAGGCGATGGTGTCCTTCGCCAGATCCACCTGCTCCTCGGCGTAGAGGGCGGTCAGCTCTTCGTCCGACTTGAAGGTGCCGTCGTCGTTGGCGTTCTTCGACCACGGGATGTTGCGGGCGCTCGGCACGTGGCCGGGGCGCTGCGACTGCTCCTGCGGGAGGTGGGCCGGGGCGAGCAGCTTGCCGGAGAACTCGTCGGGCGACCGGACGTCGACCAGGTTCTTGCTGCCGATCGCGGAGACGACGTCGTCGCGGAAGGCGCGGATGGAGGTGTCCTGGGCCTGGGCCTTGTACTCGGTGGCCGGGCGCTGCGGGACCTCGGAGCCGTCGACCAGGTCGCGGGAGTCGAGCTCCCACTTCTTGCGGCCGCCGTCGAGGAGCTTCACGTCCTGGTGGCCGTAGAGCTTGAAGTACCAGTAGGCGTACGAGGCGAACCAGTTGTTGTTGCCGCCGTAGAGGACGACCGTGTCGCCGTTGGCGATGCCCTTGGCGGACAGGAGCTTCTCGAAGCCCTCCTGGTCCACGAAGTCGCGGCGGATCGGGTCCTGGAGGTCCTGCTTCCAGTCGATCCGGACGGCGTTGCGGATGTGGTTCTTGTCGTACGCGGACGTGTCCTCGTCGACCTCCACGACGACGACGTTCGCGTCGTCCAGGTGGGCCTCGACCCAGTCGGCGTCTACGAGGACGTCGCTGCGGCTCATGGTGATCTCCTCCGGGGCAGTGTGCGGCGGGATGTGCGGGTGGTGCGCGGTGCGTGGTTCCGGGTGCGCTCGGGCGGTCCCGTCGCGGGGAGGCTTCGGGAGACCGGAGGGCAGGTGCGTGTCACGCGGAGGGGGCCGGTGGTCCGGCCGGGGTGGGAGCGGCTGCGCTCACACGGAGCGACACAGCATGGCGGCGACGCGGCACAGGTCTACTGCCCGCCGCTTCGTGAGGTCCGCCTGTCGCTTCATAGGAAGGATCGTAGGGAGGTTTGGCCGGACCTGTCACCGGTGTGTCATATATCGAGACGAGAACGTCCGCATTTCGGGACGCGGACCGCATCGGGGGGCCTCCGGGTGGGGCCGGGGGCGGGATCCGGCCGCTGGCCATCTACGGTACGGACCTCCCCGTCTCACGATGCGACCACGAGGCCCGTACGGCACGGATTCGGGGCGGTTTTCGGTCGATCTCGCGTTCCCGAGAGGAACGGAGGTACGGGTCCGGCCCCGTACGGGACCGCCGTACGGGGCCGGGAGGGTGGGCCGGGCGCCGCGGATGTGTGCGCCGGGCGGGTGGGGGGCGGGCGGAACGGGAGCGGCCCCGCCGGTGCGGGTGGTCAGTCGCCGAGGTGGACGTCACGACCCGTCAGGACGGCGTGGACGCCCCGCTCGTCGGTGGTCACGCGGCTCAGGGTGATGCCCTTCGGGAGGCCGTCGATCCGGCGGTCGAAGTCCGTCTTGGCGCGGATGAGACCGGCCAGGCCGGGGATGTCCTCGCCGGGGACCCGGTCCGCCCGGACCCGGACGGAGGTGCCGTCCGCGAGGCCGACCGTGGACACCACGCTGCGGGACAGGGTCCGGCCCAGGAAGGAGAGGCCGGCGGTCACCTTCACCTTGCCCGGGGCACCCCCGTAGGCCACGGTGACGCCGTCGCGGGCCGCCCGGCTGAGGTCCGCGTAGGAGAGGAACACCTCGCCGTCGGCGCGGGCGGCGGTGGCCGTGGACCGGCCGCCGTCGAGGCGGACCTCGTGGAGGCGGGCGTCGATGCGGGTGATGCGCAGTCCGCGGCCGTCGGAGGTGACGGTCTCCACCCCGTCCAGGCGGGCCGTGACCTCGTCGAACCGGCGGTCCAGGGCCTGGGTGAGGAAGGGGAAGCCCTCGATCTCCACTCGGGTCTCCGCGGCCCGGGACCCGCCGACGCGGGCCCGCTCGGCGGCCCGGTCCTCGGCGTAGCCCAGGGCCAGCCGGTCGGCGCCCACGAGGAGCGCCGCGAGGACGAGGAGCCCGACGAAGGACCCGACGAGGAGCTTGCGGAGCGGCCGGGAGCGCCGGCCGGTGCCGGCCGGGGGCCCGGTGGGGGGCTCGGTGGGGAGCGGGGGTGCGGGCGGGCGCGGGGGCGCCGTGCCCGCCGCCGTCCCGTCCCGGGTCGGGCCGGATTCCGTACCCGGGGCCCTGCCCGGGTCCTTGCCCGGACCGCTCGCCGTCGGCGCCACTGGTCGCTCCTTCCGTCGTTCCGCCAGACCGCCGTTCCGGCGTTCCGCCGTTACGGCGCGGATGCCCGGGGGTGGGGTCGCTCACCCGTACGGCGTACACCTCTGCGGATGGTCGCCCGGGTGGGTGCGGTTGCGTGGGACGGCGGGGCGTGGTGCTCGTCACGTGGGCCCGCGGAGCGGTACGCGAGGACAGGCGGGCCGCTGCCGCGGCCCCTTGCGGGGGCTCCGCCCCCCACACCCCCGCGCCTCGAACGCCGGCGGGGCCGGGAGGTGGCCCGGCCGGGTCGTTCGGCTGCGGGACGTCCTGCCCCACCC
>NZ_JBEOSD010000193.1:0-13929 GCF_040302735.1 Streptomyces sp. NPDC097619
GGGGCCCTTCGTACAGGGTGAGTGACGGGACTTGAACCCGCGGCCACCTGGACCACAACCAGGTGCTCTACCAACTGAGCTACACCCACCATGACCGCTCGGTCACCGACCGGCCGAGGAAAAGAGTACAGGGTCCGGACGGGTGCTCGCTCCCCCCGGGTCCCGCCCCGCCCCGGAGAGGGGCCGGACGGGACCCGGGGAGGGCGTGCTCAGGCTCCCGGCAGGACGTGCCGGGCCGCGATCGACTTGGCGGTCTCCGAGTCCGGCCCCGGCTGGGGAACGAACACGGCCTCGCGGTAGTAGCGCAGCTCCGCGATGGACTCGCGGATGTCCGCCAGCGCCCGGTGGTTGCCGTTCTTCGGCGGGCTGTTGAAGTAGGCGCGCGGGTACCAGCGGCGGGCCAGCTCCTTGACCGAGGACACGTCCACGATCCGGTAGTGGAGGTGGCTCTCCAGGGCCGGCATGTCCCGCAGCAGGAAACCGCGGTCGGTGCCGACCGAGTTCCCGCACAGCGGGGCCTTGCCCGGCTCCTTGACGTGCTCGCGCACGTAGGCCAGCACCTGGGCCTCGGCGTCGGCCAGGGTGGTGCCGGCGGCCAGCTCCTCCAGCAGCCCGGAGGAGGTGTGCATCTGCCGCACCACCTCGGGCATCTGCTCCAGCGCGTGGTCCGGGGGCCGGATCACGATGTCCACGCCCTCGCCGAGGATGTTCAGCTCCGAGTCGGTGACCAGTGCGGCCACCTCGATAAGTGCGTCGTCCGTCAGCGAGAGCCCGGTCATCTCGCAGTCGATCCACACCATGCGATCGTTCATGCGCCCCACCCTATGGGAGGTCCCGCGGATCGGAGGTCGTCAGATCCGCGGGACCTCGGCTCAGGCCGCTTCCGGGCGGGCCGTCACGCGTGCTCGCGCAGGGCCCGGCCGGAGCCGTACAGGTCCGTCACCGACGGCCCGCTGGCCGCCAGGGCGGCCGCCGCGCGCTGCGGCTGCGGGGTGCGCTGGTGCGGCAGCGGACCGGAGAGGTCCGTCACCTGCGGGTCCGCCTGCGGCCTGCGGGCCCGGTACGCCGACCGGTACGCGGCCGGGGAGGAGCCCAGCTGCCGCCGGAAGTGCCCGCGCAGGGCCACCGGCGAGCGGAAGCCGCAGCGACCGGCGACCTCGTCCACGGAGTAGTCCGAGGTCTCCAGCAGGCGCTGGGCCTGGAGCACCCGCTGGGTGATCAGCCACTGGAGCGGCGCGCTGCCGGTCAGCGAGCGGAACCGGCGGTCGAAGGTCCGGCGGCTCATGTAGGCGCGGGCGGCGAGCGTCTCCACGTCGAACTGCTCGTGGAGGTGCTCCAGCGCCCACGCGACCACCTCGGCCAGCGGGTCCGCGCCGATCTCCTCGGGGAGGGACCGGTCGAGGTAGCGCTCCTGGCCGCCGGTGCGCCGGGGCGGCACGACGAGCCTGCGGGCCAGGGCCCCGGCCGCCTCGCTGCCGTGGTCCGTGCGCACGATGTGCAGGCACAGGTCGATGCCGGCCGCGGTGCCCGCGGAGGTGAGCACGTCGCCGTCGTCGACGAACAGCTCCCGCGGGTCCACGTGGACCGACGGGTACCGCTTGGCCAGCGTCGGCGCGTACATCCAGTGCGTCGTCGCGGGCCGGCCGTCGAGCAGACCGGCGGCGGCGAGCACGAAGGCCCCCGTGCACAGTCCGACGATCCGGGCCCCCTCCTCGTGCGCCAGGCGCAGCGCGTCGAGCGCCTCCGGCGGCGGTGGGGAGGTGATCGATCGCCAGGCGGGCACCACGACGGTGCCGGCCCGGGCGATGGCCTCCAGTCCGTACGGCGCGGTGAGTTCGAGACCGCCCGTGGTGCGGAGCGGTCCTTCCTCACCGGCGCAGACCAGCAGGCGGTAGCGCGGCACGCCCGCGTCCTGCCGGTCGATGCCGAACACGGAAAGTGGAATGGAACTCTCGAAGATCGGTCCGCCGCTGAACAGCAGCACGGCGACGATCTCCCTGCGGCGACGCCCCGCGAGCTTCCTGCCGGCGTCCGCGACGACGGCGGTGGAATCCTGGCTCATGGCGCTAAGCCCCCCTTGGGTGTCGCGACTCCTTGGTCTGGTCGCACCTGCACGTATCCCCTCGGCCTTGCACGTGGTCCCCCGCCGTAAATACATGATCGAATCTACTGCGTCCCGTGGTGTCGGCGTGACAAGTTCAGCACGCAGCGCTATGTCGACTTGGCAACTTGGCGTAAAGCATTCGATCAGGAAGCGTTCCACTCCGCGACCTTGGGGGGAAGCGGGCCGGGTGCGTGTGGCCTGTACACGTCGGGTGTACGGGCCTCGGCCCGCCCGTCGTCGCTGGTGGTGGGGGGGTTGGGTGGACATTCCGCCAAGGGTTGTGCCGCCCTGTGAAGTTGGCTGAAAACGTGCGCTGTGCGGGTGTGCGAACCGGTCAGCCGTGCGGGGGCCGGGCCCGGCGCCGCCGTCGGTCCCCCGGCCGCTCGGCCAGGACCCGGGCCGCGGCCCGCTCGTTCTTCTCGGCGTGCCGCAGCATCACCCGGCACACGGCGGTCACCACGACCAGCCCCAGGGTGGCCACGGCGGCCCCGCCGTAGGAGGTCCCGTAGACCACGAGCACCACGGGCACCAGGAGGCAGCTGAAGGCCGCCCAGCGCACCACGTCGTCGGCGGACTCCCCGGACGGGTGAACCGGCTGCGGAGGACGGGGGACCTGCTCGTGCGGGGGCGTCGGCGGCGGGACGGGGCGGGTGAGGGGACCGGACACGGAGTACTCCTTGCGGGCTCTTCCTGGGCGGTCGGACTCTTGTCCAACGTGCCGCCGCGTGCGCTGGTCACCGCCCGCACGGGTGGCTCGTCACTGACGGTAGGCGGCGCGGCCGGGCCGGCGGGCATTGCCAAGAGGCCCCCGCTCCGGCATGCTCCGGGGGACGCTCTCCCAAGGGGCGGACGGCCCTGGTGCAGGAAGCGAATGTCGTCTTACCCTTGGGGGTATGGGCTAGGGAAGAGCATTCCCGGACTCAGCTTCGTCACTCTCCGTCGCCTCGATGAGGACTTCTCCGCCGAGACACCCATGGCCGGTCACGAAACTTCCGAACCCGCGGGCCGCAAGCGCAAGCAGGTCGCCGACTCCCCGTCGGACCTCCGAGCGGTCGAAGAGGCACGTCAGCCGTGCGACCCTGCCTTCCGGCACGGGGTCGTCGTCGGCTTCGACGGCTCCACCTCCAGCGAGCGCGCGCTCGCGTACGCCATCGGCATGGCCCGCCGCTCCGGCTCGGGCCTCATCATCGTCCACGTCGCCAATCGGCTGCCCACCACGGTCTGGGCGGGCTGCGAGCCGCCGGTCTTCGTGGACGTGCCGGACCACCGCACCGAGGTGCTGGGGCTGGAACTGGCCTGTGCCGACTACCTGGCCGAGGTGCCCTGGATCCTGGTCGAGCGGGGCGGGGACATCTGCCACGAGCTGGAGGAGGTCGGCCGGGAGTACTCCGCCGACGCCATCGTGGTGGGCTCCACGCACGGGATCGTCGGCCGGATCTTCGGCTCCGTGGCCGGGCGGTTGGCCAAACGCGCACAGCGACCGGTTGTTGTCATCCCGTAATCGGATGAGCGCCCTTTGGCCGGTTGTCGCCGGTTGTGAAGGGTAAATAAGGCTCGCTGGGTAGCAGCACGACAACTGCAGATCGAAGGGAGCCCCGCCGTGGACAACGAAGTCTCTGCGGGAAGCACGGCCTCCACCTCGACCCTGGGCACCCTCGCCCTCGGTCTGACCCTTCTCGCCATCGGAATCGGCCACACCGGCGTCATCAGCGGTGTCGCGGCCACCGACGCGGCCTCTCTCGCCACCTACATCGGTGGCGTCGCCCTGTTCGTCCTCGGCGTCCTGGAGTTCCGGGGCGGCAACGGTTTCAACGGCACGGCCTTCGCGGGCGCGGGAGCCTTCTTCTTCACCTGGTCCACGGGTGACGGAAACGCTTCTGCACACGCGGCCGGGCTCTTCCTCCTCTTGTTCGCGCTCTTCGCGCTGACCCTGACGCTGGCGGCCCCGAGCGGGCTCTTCGGTCAGGGGACCTACGCCCTGCTGTTCCTGTCGCTGCTGCTCACGGGCATCGGCGCGTACGCCGGCACGAGCGCGCTGGTGAAGGCGGGCGGCTGGGTGGCCGTGGTGACCGGGCTGCTGGCCTGGTACGGGGCGACGGCGGCCCTGGCGAACTGGCCGACCGCGGTCGGCCGGACCTCGCGGCGCGGGGCGGTGGCCGCGAGCTGAGCCCCCGTCGCGGTCCGTCCCCGGGGGCGGGTGCGGACCGCGAGAGGGTGGTGCGGACGAGGACGCGCGAGGCCCCCCGTGCGGGTGCACGGGGGGCCTCGCGTCGTGCGGGGTCGGGGCCGACCGGTCCGGCGGGCGGACCGCGGGTCCTACTCGACGGTGACGGACTTGGCCAGGTTGCGCGGCTTGTCGATGTCACGGCCCAGGTGCAGGGCGGTGTGGTAGGCGAGCAGCTGGAGCGGGATGCCCATGAGGATCGGGTCCAGCTCGTCCTCGTTCTTCGGCACCACGATGGTGTGGTCGGCCTTCTCCTGCTCCTGGTGCGCCACGGCGAGGATCCGGCCGCTGCGGGCCTTGATCTCCTCCAGGGCGGCGCGGTTCTTCTCCAGCAGCGAGTCGTTCGGGACGATCGCCACGGTGGGCATCGCGGGCTCGATGAGGGCCAGCGGGCCGTGCTTCAGCTCGGAGGCCGGGTACGCCTCGGCGTGGATGTAGGAGATCTCCTTGAGCTTCAGGCTGGCCTCCAGGGCCACCGGGTAGCCGCGCACCCGGCCGATGAACATCATCGACTTGGCCTCCGCGTACTCCGAGGCCAGCTTCTTGATGTCCTCCTCCTGGGTGAGGATCTCCTGGATCTGGGCGGGCAGCTTGCGCAGGCCCTCGATGATCCGCTTGCCGTCGGCGACCGAGAGGTCCCGGATCCGGCCCAGGTGCAGGGCGAGCAGGGCGAAGGCGGTCACCGTGTTGGTGAAGCACTTGGTGGAGACCACGCAGACCTCCGGGCCGGCGTGCACGTACACGCCGCCGTCGGCCTCGCGGGCGATGGCCGAGCCGACCACGTTGACCACGCCGAGGACGCGGGCGCCCTTGCGCTTCAGCTCCTGCACCGCGGCCAGCACGTCGTAGGTCTCACCGGACTGGGAGACGGCCACGTACAGGGTGTCGGGGTCCACGACCGGATTGCGGTAGCGGAACTCGGAGGCGGGCTCGGCGTCGGCGGGGATCCGGGCCAGGCCCTCGATCAGCGAGGCGCCGATCATGCCCGCGTGGTAGGAGGTGCCGCAGCCGAGGATCTTCACGCGGCGGATGCCGCGGGCCTCGCGGGCGTCCAGGTTCAGGCCGCCCAGGTGCACGGTGGAGAACTTCTCGTCGATCCGGCCGCGCAGCACGCGGTCGACCGCGTCGGGCTGCTCGCAGATCTCCTTGTGCATGTAGGTGTCGTGGCCGCCCATGTCGTAGGAGGCGGCCTCCCACTCCACGGTCTCGGGGGTGGCGGTGGTGCTGGCGCCCGAGGTCGTGTAGGTGCGGAAGTCGTCGGCCTTCAGGGTGGCCATCTCGCCGTCGTCGAGGGTGACGACCTGGCGGGTGTGGGCGATCAGCGCGGCCACGTCGGAGGCGACCAGCATCTCCTTCTCGCCGATGCCGAGGATCACCGGGGAGCCGTTGCGGGCCACCACGATGCGGTCGGAGAAGTCGGAGTGCATGACGGCGATGCCGTAGGTGCCCTCGATCTGCTTGACGGCCTCGCGGACCTTCTCCTCCAGGGTCTCCGCCTGCGAGCGGGACACCAGGTGGGTGATGACCTCGGTGTCGGTCTCGGAGACGAAGACGACCCCGTCGGCCTCCAGCTTGGCGCGCAGCTCCGCGGCGTTGTCCACGATGCCGTTGTGGACGACGGCGACCTTGTTGTCGGCGTCCAGGTGCGGGTGGGAGTTGATGTCGCTGGGGGCGCCGTGGGTGGCCCAACGGGTGTGCGCGATGCCGGTGGTGCCCGCGAAGCGCTTCGGGACCCGGGACTCCAGCTCGCGGACCCGACCCTTGGCCTTGACGACCTTGAGGGCGGGGGTCTTGGGGCTGTTCACCACGATGCCCGCGGAGTCGTAGCCGCGGTACTCCAGCCGCTGGAGGCCCTCCAGCAGCAGCGGGGCCACGTCACGCTTGCCGATGTAACCGACGATTCCGCACATATAGGTTCAAACCCTCCTGAAGTCCGATGGGGTGCCCGCCGTACGCGGCCGGCTCAGCCGTAGACGATGCGGCGCAGCTGCCGGAGGGAGAGCTCCGGGGGCGCCACGGCGCGGTGCGGGAGTTCGCCCGCGATCCGCTCGAAGATCTCCGCGTTCACCGCGCCGCCGGACTGGAGCTCCCGGTGGCGGCGGCGGACGAAGTCCTCCGTCGTCTCGTCGAAGTACGCCAACACGTCCAGCACCACCCGGGCGGCCTCGCCGCGCTGCAGCGAGGTGCTGCGCACCAGGTGGTCGATGAGGTCGTCGTGGGACGGTCGGCGATCGAGCACCCGTAGATATTGGAGGGCTACGGGCCGCTATTGCAAGAATCCTGCCCGATTTCGGGCAGGATTCCAAAGGTACGGACCTTTCGGTGGTGCGGAGCAACCCGGACGGGCCCCCTCACCCACCCCGCAGACCGTGACCCGCGGCCCCCGAACCCCCACCCCGCCGGGCGTCCGCGGGGCCCGGGGGAATCCTCGTGTTCCGGATGAATTGGGCCAGTCGGGGCCGCAGCCGTCGCCGTGCGGCCACTTCCTCCCCTATACCTGGTGGAATGAGACTCTTCCGCGCCCTGGGCGCCCTGCTGGTCTGCGGGGTCCTCACGGTGTCCTGCAGCGAGGCCCGGAGCGCCGAAACCCGGAAGACCGGGCACGCCCCGGCCCCCGCGGCCCTGGCCCTGCCCGTGACCGACCGGGTGGTCCCGGCCCCCGACTCCGTCAGCCCCGGCGGTGCCGGCCACACCTTCGGCCGCACCACCACGATCCGCACCACCGCGGGCTCGGCGCCCGCGCGGGCGGTCGGCGAGCGGCTGGCCGCCGCCTGGCGCCCGCTCACCGCCCTGCCCCTCCCGGTCAGCGGCACCGACGACGGCCGCGGCACCGACGGGATCCGGCTCCGCCTGGACCCGGGCGCCGGCTCCTTCGGGGAGGAGGGCTACCGGCTCTCCGTGGACGACTCCGGGGCCGTGCTCTCCGCCCACCGCCCCGCCGGCCTGTTCCGCGGGGTGCAGACCATGCGCCAGCTCCTGACCACCGGCACCGGCGGTCGCTGGAAGCTCGACGGGGTCACCGTCACCGACACCCCCCGCTTCGCCTACCGCGGGGCCATGATCGACATCGCCCGGCACTACTTCACCCCGGCGCAGGTCAAGCGGTACGTGGACCAGCTCGCCCTCTACAAGATCAACACCCTGCACCTGCACCTCACCGACGACCAGGGCTGGCGGATCGCCGTGGACTCCTGGCCCCGGCTGGCCACGTACGGCGGCGCGAGCGAGGTCGGCGGCGGTCCGGGCGGGCACTGGACCAAGGAGCAGTACCGCGACCTCGTCCGCTACGCCGGGGAGCGCTACATGGAGGTGGTCCCCGAGGTCGACGTCCCGGGCCACACCAACGCCGCCCTGGCCTCCTACGCCCAGCTGAACTGCAACGGCGTGGCCCCGCCCCGCTACACCGGCACCAAGGTCGGCTTCAGCTCCCTGTGCGTGCCCAAGGAGGTGACGTACGGGTTCGTGGACGACGTGCTCCGCGAGATCGCCGCGCTCACCCCCGGCCGGTACGTGCACATCGGAGGTGACGAGGCCCACTCCACCCCGCAGGCCGACTACGTCAGGTTCATGGGCCGCGTGCAGCCGATGGTGACCTCCCGCGGCAAGCAGGTGATGGCCTGGCACCAGCTGACCGGGGCCGAGCCCGTGCCGGGGGCCGTGGTGCAGTACTGGGGCCACGCCCGCACCCCCGCCGCCGAGCGGGAGAAGCTGGTCGCCGCGGTCCGCGCCGGCCACAAGGTGGTCTGGTCCCCGGCGGACCGGGTCTACCTGGACATGAAGTACGACGCGAAGACCCCGATCGGCACCACCTGGGCGGGCTACGTGCCGGTGCAGAAGGCGTACTCCTGGGACCCCGGCAGCTACCTGCCGGACGTGCCCGAGCGGGCGGTGCTGGGCGTCGAGGCCCCGCTGTGGACCGAGACCGTGACCACGAGCCGGCAGCTGGAGACCATGGCCTTCCCACGGGTCATCGGCGCCGCCGAACTCGGCTGGTCCGAGGCGTCGAAGCTGGACTGGGAGAAGTACAAGCAGCGGCTGGGCGCCCAGGGGCCGCTGCTGCGGCAGCTCGGGGTGGCCTACTACGCCGCCCCCGAGGTGCCCTGGCAGTAGCCCGGGACGGCACGCGGGAGATCGCCCGGGGCGGCGCTCGGGACCGGGGCCGCGGGCCCGCCCCCGACGCGGACGTGCCGGAGCCCCGCCGACGGGGGGTCGGCGGGGCTCCGGAAGGGCGGGTGCGCGGCCCGAGGGACCGTATTCGGGGGATCCGCGCGGGCCGCCCCCGCTCAGCGGCGCGCGAAGGGCGCGACCGGGTTGGGCAGGGTGCCGATCAGCTGGAGGGCCGCGGCCGGGTCGGAGAGGTCCACCATCTGCCGGTTGTTGCGCAGCTGCAGCCGGTTCAGGCAGGACAGCTGGAACTCCTCGGCGAAGAGGTCGTAGCGGGCGAACTTCTCCGCCAGCTCCGGCACCGCGTCCTGGTAGTCGTGGCCGCAGTCGGCCACCGCCTTCCAGAACACCTCCTCGGAGCAGATGCCCTCGGAGACGAGGATCGGGCCGAGGAAGCGGAAGAAGCAGTCGAACACGTCCGTGAACACGGACAGCAGCTTCATGTCCTCCGGGATGTCGGCCCGGACCCGCTCGACCGCGGGCGGCAGCACCGCGTCCGCGTCCATGACCACGATCTCCTCGGCGATGTCCTTGAAGATCGCCCGCTTCACCACGCCGCCCTCGATGACGAGGATGGTGTTCTCGCCGTGCGGCATGTACGCCAGGTCGTACTGGTAGAAGCAGTGCAGCAGCGGCAGCAGGTAGGCGCGCAGGTAGGAGCGCAGCCACTCCTCGGGGCTCAACCCCGACTCCTCGATCAGCGCGCCGACGAAGGACCGGCCCTCGGCGTCCACGTGCAGCAGCGAGGCCATGGTGGCCAGGCGCTCGCCCTCGCGCAGCGTCGCCACCGGGGACTCGCGCCACAGGGCGGCCAGCATCTTGCGGTACGGGGAGTACCGGTCGGTGGCTGCCTCGAACTTGAGGTTGCGGTAGCCGATGGCGGCCCGTTCCCGGATGATCGAGAAGTCCACGGACTTCAGGACCTCGTCGCCCTCGATCAGCTGGTGCAGCCAGTCGTTGATCGCCGGGGTGGCCTCCATGTACGCGGCCGACAGGCCCCGCATGAAGCCCATGTTGATCACGGAGATGGCCGTCTTGACGTAGTGCTTCTCCGGGGCGCTCGTGTTGAAGAACGTCCGGATCGACTGCTGCGCCAGGTAGGCGTCGGAGCCCTCGCCCAGCAGCACCAGGCGGCGGTCGGCGATCTCGGCGGCGAAGGTGACGGAGGTCTTGTTCCACCACTGCCAGGGGTGCACCGGCAGCAGGTGGTAGTCCGCGAGATCCAGGCCCTGGGCGGCGAGCTGCGCGGCGAAGCCGTTCACGGCCTCCTCGCCCAGCTCGGCGCGGACGAAGGACTCGTAGTCCAGCCCGGCTCCCGCGCTGAAGCGGGAGACCTCGCGGTGCGCGGCCACCCAGACCAGGTGGACCGGGGTACCGGCCTCGGGGGCGTAGGCGTGGTACTCGTGGACGCCGAAACCCAGCCGGCCGTTGCTGGCCACGAAGCAGGGGTGGCCCTCGGTCATCCCGGTCTCGACGTCCTGGAAGGAGCCCTTGGCGAGCACCGCGGCCGGGGTGGTGGCGCGGGTGTACTTGAAGGCGTACCCGGACAGGGTGGAGGAGAGCTCCTCCAGGTAGACCGGCAGCACCTCGGGGCTCAGCCCGAGGGCCCCGCGGAACTCGGTGTGGAAGTCGATGGCGTCCAGGGGCAGCTCGGCGCCGTCGCGGTGCCGGGTCACGGACGCGGCGTCCACGGCCCAGTGGTCGAGGGCGTGCCGGGCGGCGGTGAAGCGGTACTCCACCGTGCCGTCGTCGCTGCGCACGGAGTACCGGCCGTCGCCCAGGTCGGCGGGGGTCAGCAGGCGCTCGTGGGAGAACTCGGCGAGGGCCTTGCGGACCAGGTGCCGGTTGGCGCGGGCCCACAGTTCGGGGGTGAGGTGGCCGGTGGCCTCGGCGAGGTTCATATGGACACCGCCGCGGTGGTGGGGGCGCCGGTGGCGGTCTCGAACTGCTCGCGGGTGCAGAAGCTCAGCAGGGCTTCCTTCTCCGGCTTGGTGATCGGCCGCTCCGGGACGAAGCCGACGGCCTCGTTGAGGGCGTGCACGGCCTTGTTGTCGACGTCCGGTTCGACGACCACGCGGCGGGTCTCAGGGTCGGCGAAGAGCGCGGCCATCACGGTGGTGATCACGGCGCGGGTGAACCCGTGCAGCGGGGTGTCGGAGGGGGCGACCAGGAAGTGCATGCCGACGTCGCCCGGCTCCGGGTCGTACAGGCCGACCAGCTCCAGCTCGCGCGGGTCGTAGCTCTCCATGAGGAAGGCCGGGCGGCCCTCGTGGAGCCCGATGAAGGCGTGGTGGTGCGGGTGCTCGGTGATCCGCCGGTACTCGGCGAGCACCTCGGCGGGGCTCGCGTCCTGCATCATCCAGAAGGCGGCCTTGGGGTGCGTGACCCAGGCGTGCAGGAGCTCCGCGTCGGCGGCCGGGTCCAGGGGGCGGACCGCGAAAGCGCCGAGCGTCGCGTCGGTCCGGGAGAACAGGGTGTCGGTGGTGCTCATCAGAAGGTGCCTTCCGGGGCGTCGAACTGCTGGAACGCGATGGACTTCTCCACCTTGTAGTACTCGCGGCCGAGGAGCTGACCGATGATGTACGCGTTCCGGTACGCCGCCATGCCCAGGTCGGGCGAGGTGAGGGAGTGGTTGTGGGTGGTGCCGTTCTGGAGGTACACCCCGCGGCCGGTGGTGTCCACGCTGTAGTTGCGGGCCGCGTCCAGGCGCCCGCGGCCGTCGAAGTTCAGGCGGTCGCGGACCGGGTCCAGGAACCTCGGCGTCGTGTACTTGTAGCCGGTGGCCAGGACCAGGCCCTCGGTGTCGAGGGAGAAGTCCCGCTCCTGCTCCTCCTGGCGCAGCGCCAGGGTGTACGTGCCCGTGGTGGTGTCGTACGCGGCGCCGTTCAGGGAGGTGTTGGTCAGCAGGCTGGTCGGGACGGCGCCCGGCATGGTGACCTTCTTCTGGTACAGCAGGTCGAAGATGGCGTTGATCAGGTCGCCGTCGATGCCCTTGAAGAGGTTCTTCTGCCGGGCCTCCAGGCGGTACCGGGTGTCCTCGGGGAGGGCGTGGAAGTAGTCCACGTACTCCGGGGAGGTCATCTCCAGGGTCAGCTTGGTGTACTCCAGCGGGAAGAACCGCGGGGAGCGGGTGACCCAGTTCAGCCGGTAGCCGTGGGTGTCGATCTCGGAGAGCAGGTCGTAGTAGATCTCGGCCGCGCTCTGTCCGGAGCCGATCAGCGTGATGGACTTCTTCTTCTGCAGCTCCGCCTTGTGCTGCACGTAGGCGGAGTTGTGGAGGAAGTCCCCGCCCAGGCCCTCGCAGGCGGCCGGGACGTGCGGCGGGGTGCCGGTGCCGAGGACCAGGTGGCGGGCCCGGTGGGTCTCGCCGCGGTCGGTGTGGACCTCGTAGAGGGCGGCCTGCTCGTCGTAGGTGACCTCGGTGACGGAGGTGGACCACAGGACGTTGTCGAGGCGGTCGGCGGCCCAGCGGCAGTAGTCGTTGTACTCGGTCCGCAGCGGGTAGAAGTTCTCCCGGATGTAGAAGGAGTACAGCCGGTCCTTGTCCTTCAGGTAGTTCAGGAAGGAGAAGGGCGAGGTCGGGTCCGCGAGGGTGACCAGGTCCGACATGAAGGGCGTCTGGAGGTGCGCGCCGTCCAGGAACATGCCCGCGTGCCACTCGAAGTGGGGCTTCGACTCGATGAAGAGTCCGTCGAGCTCGTCGATCGGCGCGGTCAGGCAGGCGAGCCCCAGGTTGAAGGGGCCGAGCCCGATGGCGATGAAGTCGCGGGGCTGACGGGACTCACGAGGCGTGGACAAGGGACTCTCCCAGGTACTGCTCGGCGTGTTCGGCGAGGAGGTCGAGGACGGCCGCGATGTCGGCCGTCGTGGTCTGCGGGTTGAGGAGGGTGAACTTCAGATAGTGCGCGCCGTCCACGGTGGTGCCCGCGACGACGGCCTCGCCGGAGGCGAAGAGGGCCTTGCGGGCGTGCAGGTTGGCGCCGTCGACGAGGTCGGGGCGGGCGCCGGCCGCGGGCACGTAGCGGAAGACGAGCGTGGACAGTCGGGGCTCGACGACCACCTCGAAGCGGGGGTCGGCCTCGATCAGCCGGTGTCCGGCGGCGGCGAGGTCGCAGACCTCGTCGAAGAGCTGTCCGATGCCGTCGGCGCCCATGACGCGCAGGGTCATCCAGAGCTTGAGGGCGTCGAACCGGCGGGTGGTCTGGATCGACTTGTCCACCTGGTTGGGGATGCGCTCCTCCACCATGCGGCGCGGGTTGAGGTAGTCCGCGTGGTAGGTGGCGTGCTTGAGGGTGTCGCGGTCGCGGACGAGGACGGCGCTGGAGCTGACCGGCTGGAAGAAGGACTTGTGGAAGTCCACGGTGACCGAGTCGGCGTGCTGGATGCCGTCGAGGAGGTGCCGGCGGGTGGGGGAGACCAGCAGTCCGCAGCCGTAGGCGGCGTCCACGTGCATCCAGGCGCTGTGCATGGCGGCCAGGCGGGCGATCTCGGGGAGCGGGTCGATGGACCCGAAGTCGGTGGTGCCGGCGGTGGCGACGACGGCCATCGGGAAGAGGCCCTCGCGCTCGCACTTCTCCAGCTCGCGGGCGAGGGCCACGGTCCGCATCCGCTTGTCCTGGTCCACGGGGACGCTGATGACGGCCTCGTAGCCGAGTCCGAGCATCGCGGCGGACTTCTTCACGCTGAAGTGGCTGACCTCGGAGGTGAAGATCCGCAGCTTCGGCAGGAGTTCGGCCTTGGTGAGCTCGCGCTCGCTGTTCTTCATCACGAGCCGGCAGGCCTCGTCGCGGGCCAGCAGCAGGGCGTGGAAGTTGGACTGGCTGCCGCCGGAGGTGAACACGCCGTCGCCGCCCTGCCCGAAGCCGATGCGGCCCACGGTCCAGTCGACGAGGCGGCGCTCCATCAGGGTGCCACCGATGGACTGGTCCCAGGTGTCCAGGGAGGAGTTGACGGCGGAGAGGACGGCCTCGCCGAGCACCGCGGGTATGACCACCGGGCAGTTGAGGTGGCCGAGGTAGCGGGGGTGGTGGAAGTACACCGCGTCCCGCAGGTACACCTCCTCCAGCTCGTCGAGGGCGGCCGTCGCGTCGTGCAGCGGGGTGTCCAGGTCGATGTCGGCGACGACCGGGGCCAGTTCGTCCACCGAGATGCCGGTGTGCGGTCGGGTGGTCGAGGCGAGCTTGGCGGCCACGCGCTCCACTCCTGCGGTCACGGAACGGCGGTAGTCATCCGCGGTCGTCTCGTTGAGCAGATGCGAACGCATCAGTGTTTCCTCCGGGCAGGGAGAGGGGCGTGGTGTGCGGGGTTTAGGTTAGCCTAACCTAATCACATTGCAAAACAGAGAGGGCCCCGGCGGATGCCTGACGAGCAGGGCGATCCCGGCCGCGAGCGGGGTCCAGACCAGGCCGGCGAGCGATTCCACCGCGGCCCCGCCGCC
>NZ_JBEOSD010000194.1:0-13751 GCF_040302735.1 Streptomyces sp. NPDC097619
CCACTGTGACTGTTGTTCAGACGTGTGATATTCCTAGATGGGGCGCAGCCCCGGTATCGGGAAGGGGCGGGGCGGGGAGAAGGCCCCGCGCAGCGGCCCGGCCCCCGAGCCGCACCCCACCCACCCCAGCCCCCACCCACCCCCACCTCCGGTCGCGAACCCCCCAAACCCCCCATAACCTCCCAACTGTGAGTGCGCCGCAGAAACCCACCCCCCGAAGGCCCAGGCGGCCCACCGCCCCCCAGGCCACCCAGGCCCCCCAGGCCCTCCTGGGCCTCTCGGCCCTCCTCTGGTGCCTCCTCCCCCTCACGCCCCTCACCACAGCCGCCACCCTCGCCTCCCTCACGACCCTCACCACGGCGACCCCCGCCCGCGCCGAGGACCCGCTCACCCTCTCCCAGGGCCAGATCACCGACCGCGTGGACGCCCTGGGCGACCGCGAGCCGGCCGTGGCCGCCGCCCTGGAGCGGCTGTACACCGAACACCGCGTCCAGCTCTTCGTGGTCTACGTGCGGAACTTCTCCGGCCGCCCCGCCCAGAGCTGGGCGGACGCCACCGCGACCCGCAACGGTCTCGGCCGGGACGACCTGTTGTTGGCGGTGGCCACCGGCGACCGCCAGTACGCCTACTCGGCCGACACCGACTCCGGGTTCACCCGGGAGCAGCTCGCCGAGGTGGCCAGAACGGCCATCGAGCCGGCCCTGCGGCAGAACGACTGGGCGGGCGCGGCGATCGGTGCGGCCGACGGCTACGGGGCGGTCCTGTCCGGGCGGCCCGTGACCGCCCCCGCCATCACCCCCGGCCCCGCCGACCCGGGCGCCGGCTCGGACGCGGGCGCGGACTCCGGCAACGGCGCCGGGGACTACGTCCTGCCGGTGGTGGCGGTGGGGGCCGCCGGAGCCCTCGGCGCGTACGCGTACACCCGGCGCCGGAGGTCCCGGGGCGGCACCGGCGGCCGGTCGGGGCCGGGCGGGGCCGGTCCGGCCGGCCCGGCGCCCACCCCGCTGCCGGAACTGGACGCCCGGGCCCGTTCCCTGCTGGTCGCCACCGACGACGCGGTGCGCACGAGCACGGAGGAACTGGGCTTCGCGACGGCCCAGTTCGGCGAGGAGGCGGCCCGTCCGTTCACCGCGGCGGTGGCGCACGCCAAGGAGGAGCTGACCCGGGCCTTCCGGCTGCGCCAACAGCTCGACGACGCCTATCCCGAGGACGAGCCGACCCGGCGGCGCATGCTGGAGGAGATCGTGGCCCGCTGCACGGGCGCGAACGGCCGCCTGGACGCCGAGGCGGCCGCCTTCGACCGGCTGCGGGAGTTGGAGAAAAACGCCCCGCAGGCCCTGGCCGGCGTCGCGGAACGGTTCCGCGAACTGTCCGGCCGCACCGCGATCGCCACCGGCACCCTGACCGCGTTGGGTCGCCGGTACGCGGACTCGGCCGCCGCGCCCGTGGCCTCGAACGTGGACCAGGCCGAGGACCGCCTGCTGTTCACGAAGACCAGCCTGGACGAGGCCGGGGCCGCGCTGTCCGCCGACGACCGGGGCCGGGCCGCCGTGCACGTCCGCGCCGCCGAGGGCGCCGTAGACCAGGCCACCACCCTGCTGGACGCGGTGGACCGGCGGGCCCAGGAGCTCGCGGAGGCGGCGGGTCGCCTGGACGGCGCCCTCACCGAGACCGGTACGGACCTCGCCGACGCCCGCGGCCTCCTCGAAGGCACCGCCCCCGGCACGTCCACCGCCGACCTGCGGGGCCGCATCGGCCGGGCGGAGAGCGTGGTCGCCGAGGTCCGCGCGGAGGTGACGGCCGGCCGGTACGACCCGATCGACGCGCTCCGCCGGGTGGAGGAGGCGGACGCCGCCCTGGACGAGGCCCTGGCGGGGGCCCGCGAACGGGAGAGCGGCCGGCAACGGGCGGCCGCCCTGCTGGAGCAGGCCACCCTGGCCGCGCGCAGCGCGATCGGCGCGGCCGGCGACTACATCACCACCACACGCGGCGCGGTGGGCAGCGAGGCCCGGACCCGGCTCGCGGAGGCCCAGCGCCGGCTGGAGCGGTCGGCGGCGCTGGCGGCCACGGACCCGCAGGGCGCCCTGGCCGAGGCCCAACAGGCCGACGCGCTGGCCCGGCAGGCCCAGGAGTCGGCCGAGCGGGACGTCCGGGCCTACCGGGACCCGTACGGCGGCGGCCCGCGCGGCGGGGGCGGCATGGGCGGCGCGGTCCTCGGCGGGATCATCCTCGGCGAGATCCTCGGCGGCGGCCGGGGCGGCGGGGGCGGCTTCGGAGGTGGTGGCGGTGGCCGGGGCGGCTTCGGAGGGGGCGGTGGGGGCGGCGGCCGGGGTCCGGGCTCGTTCGGCGGCGGTGGCACCCGCGGCCGCATGGGCGGCGGCGGCCGCTTCTGACCCCCCGGGCCCACCGACCCGGTCGACCACCCGTCCGCGCACCCCACCAGGACACCCACTCGGCCGGCCGGCCATCCCAGACAGCCCAGCCCAGACAGCCCAGCCCAGCGACGAGGAGCAGGACCCCATGAGCAAGCAGACCATCCTGGGGCGGGTCACCCAGCTCGCCAAGGCCAACATCAACGCCCTGCTGGACCAGGCGGAGGATCCCCAGCGGATGCTGGACCAGCTCATCCGCGACTACACGAACAACATCGCCGAGGCCGAGCAGGCGGTGGCCACCACCATCGGGAACCTGCGCCTGATGGAGCAGGACCACCAGGAGGACGTGGACGCCGCCGCGGGCTGGGGCGCCAAGGCCCTCGCGGCCAGCCGTCGCGCCGACGAGCTGCGGGGTGCGGGCTCGGCCGCCGAGGCGGACACCTTCGACAACCTCGCCAAGGTGGCCCTGGGCCGCCAGCTCCAGTCGGAGAAGGAGGCCCGGACCGCGGAGCCGACCATCGCCGCGCAGACCGAGGTGGTCGCGAAGCTGAAGTCGGGGCTGGACGCGATGAAGGGCAAGCTCACCGAGCTCCAGGCCAAGCGGGACGAGCTGGTGGCCCGGGCGAAGACCGCCCAGGCCCAGAACACCATGCTCGACGCGGTCCGCAGCATCGACGTCCTCGACCCGACCAGCGAGCTGAACCGCTTCGAGGACAAGGTGCGCCGCGAGGAGGCTCGGGCCCTGGGCCGGGAGGAGCTGGCCGCCTCCTCCCTGGACGCCCAGTTCGAGGCCCTGGACGACCTGGGCCGCAGCTCGGAGATCGAGGCCCGGCTGGCCGCCCTCAAGTCGGGCGCTCCCCCCGCCGCCTGACCTCGCCCGCCTCCCCGGTCCGTGCCCTCCGGATCCCGCCCGACCCACGACGCCCGGCACCGCGGGCCTGACCGACGGGATCCGGAGGACGCGTCCTAGACCGGCTCCGGGAGGGCCGGACCGGTCGGCACCGGCCCGTCGCTCCCCCGCCCGCTCCCGGCACCGGTCCGCGGGACCACCCGGGGCAGTAGCTCCTCCGCCGTGGTGTCCAGGTGCTCCTGGAGCAGCCGGTGCGGGAAGGAGTACCCGCTGTCCCCGCGGAACAGCAGCGCCCGGTGCTCGGCCGCCGCCAGGAACCTCCGGTAGCGGTACGGGGTGTGCCCGCGGTACGCGAGGACCAGCCGGATGCTCCAGTGCCGCAGGATCGCCAGTCCGCCGTACCGGAAGCCCCGCACCACGGCGAAGAGCAGACCGAAGAGGGCCGCCGCGTACGCGGCACGCTCGGGTTCCCGCCCCCACAGGGCGAGCGCGGCCGGCACCAGTACGACCAGGGTGGCCGCGACCAGCCCCGCCGAGCCGTGCACCAGCGCGAAGCGGACGGTGCGGCGGATCCCCTCGTTGGGTCGCGGCCGGCGCTCCTGGAGCGAGGGCTCGAACTGGTTCCCGAACACGTAGACGAGTCCGAGGAGCGAGGCGGCCACCGGTCCCAGCCACGGCGGGTCCGGGCACAGCAGGTGGGCCACGTACCCCAGCAGCAGGGCCAGGCAGACCCACATCACCAGGTTCAGGGAGCCGCGGACCAGGTGGAACTTGACGGGCGGGTAGATCATCCGCTCCTTCCGCCGCCAGGTCCACCGCAGCCGCTCCACCGGCTGGAAGACCTCGGTGAAGGAGGCCTCCATCTGCGTGGCCCACACCCACAGGAAGGCGAGGCCGACCACGATGCAGCCCGGGGCGGAGTAGTCCACGCCGACCACGGCCATCACGGCGCTCCCGAAGACGATCACCGGCACGTTGGCGAGGAGGGGCACGGTGAGGGCCCCGCGGTTCTGCCTCCGCTCCAGCTGCTCCTCCGTCAGGCGCTCGTCGCCCGGGCGCTCCCGGTCCGCACGCAGGAAGTGCTGCTCCGAGTTGACCCCCTGGAAGGCACTGGTGAGGGTCATGGTGCCGGCGAGGAGGGCGGCGTCGCGGACGCTGGTGTCCAGCACCCCGGCGCGCACGGCGACAGCGATCCAGAGCACCGGCAGCCCGAGCGAGCAGGCCGCCATCACGAGGTTGGGCAGCACACGGGGCAGGATGCCCTCGCTGCGGTCCAACCAGTCGAGGTCCAGCCGGTCGAGGTAGAGGGTGCCCTCCTTCCGGCGGGCGAGCGTGCGCGCCAGGGCGGTGAGCCAGGTGACGGTGTGCTCGGGGCGACGGTCCGGATCGGGCCGGTCCCGGAGGAGGCACTCCCGGACGTAGGCGTCGAAGAGACGGCTCCGCCGCTCGGCCGGGGTACCGGGGAGCAGCAGCTCGGCGGCGTCCCGGCCCCGGTAGGTGACGGCGATGAAGTGCAGCATCATCGGCGACCGCAGCAGCTCCCAGAGCTCGGGCTCCTCCTCCAGCGCCGTCTCCACGTGCGCCAGGGCGTGGCGGTCGGCGGCCAGGAACTCCTGCACCTGCGGCCGGCCGGGCGGCTGGACCTCCACGTACCGGGGGGCCCTGAGGTCGAAGGCGAGGCGCCGCAGGTCCGCCACGTCGGTCCGGCAGCCCACGACCAGGCCGGGACACGTCTCGCGCAGCCGCCGCAGCTCCGCCACGCACCGGGCCCGGTCCCCCTCGGGCACCTCGTCCAGCCCGTCGAGGACGGGCACCAGCCGGTGCTGCTCCAGCCAGGTGCGGACCAGTGCCCCGGAGGCGTACTCGCGCATCGCGGCCACCAGCCACTCCTCGATGGGCTGGCCGCGGTAGGTGTCCAGGCTCAGGAGGACCGGGATGTCGTGCGAGCCGTCGTCCTCCGGCGCCTCCAGGAAGTCCACCGCCATCCGGTGCGCGAGCCGGGCGAGTTGGACGGTCTTTCCCAGCCCCGGCTTCCCCAGCACGACCAGTTCGTCGTACCTGCGGTAGAGCTCGTGGACGTCCGAGGTGCCGGTCGGTTCCTCCAGGGGCGCGGCCCGCCGGGCGGTGCGGCCGCGGCGGCGCTGTCCCGGGATCGGCGGCTGTTCGGTGAGGAAGTGGAAGACGGGGGTGAGGTAGTGGTGTTCCTCGGCCACCGCGAGGATCCGCTCGGTGCTGCCCACCACCCGCTTGGCCAGGCCGCGCCGCAACTGCCGCTCGTGCCGGTCGCGGCGGCCCCGGCCGGGCCAGGTGACGATCATGAGGAGCCGGTCGAGGAGGGTCCGCAGCAGCCTCCGGACCGGGTGCCGGGGCAGCGCTCCCCCGAGATCCGGGGCCGCGGGCACGGGCGGCGGGTCCGGCACCGCGACCCCCGGCAGCAGCTCGGGCACCTCGGGGCCCGGTTCCCCGGCCTCGACGACCGCCCACCACCGCGGCTCCCACGCGGCGGGCGTCCCGCCCAACAGCTCGACGGTCCTCAGGAACGCGGTGCGCCCCGGCCGCCGCTCACCGGACCAGACCCCGGGGTCGTACCCGGCGGCCTCGACGAGCTCGGCCCGGGTGGGCCGGTCGGCGGGATCGAGCGCCAGGTACAGCTCCTCGTGGACCCGCCGCGCGAGCGCGCTCCAGGTCGGTAAGTCCGGGGCCGCGCCGGCCGGATCGGGCTGCTCCGACCGGGGCTCCCGGGCAGGGGAAGGTGGTGCCATGCGGTCTCCTCGTACAGGGTCCGTTGCCTGCCCTCCACCCGCCCCGCCCGAAGAACTCCCAGTTCAGAGCGGCACACCAGCGCATGGAAAGCCTCCGGGCACACCCCGCGCGGCCCCGTTCCCACCGGCACCCCACGACCCCCGCGCACCCAGGCGACCCCATCCTGTCCGGCCAAAGCCCGCCTGTAAGCCCAACGCCGATTCCCCCCGATTTCTTGGCGGATCCCCCAACGCCAACGAATGCCGAACGGGGCAAAATCAAGCCCCGCCGGCGATTGAGGCGCGGGGGTCCGGGGCGCAGCCCCGGTATCGGGAAGGGGCGGGGCGGGGAGAAGGCCCCGCGCAGCGGCCCACCCCACCCCGCCCAGCCAAGCCCGGCCGCCCCCACCTACCCGTACATGCTCAGCAACTGCTCCGCAGAAAGCTCGGCCACGACCTCCACGGCCCCCGGCAACCCGAGCTCGAACCACACGGTCTTCCCCCGGTGGGTCCGCCGCGCCCCCCACCCGGCGGACAGCAGCCCCACCAGTTGGAGCCCCCGCCCGCCCTCGTCGGTGTCCCGGGCCCGCCGCCGCCTCGGTTGCACGAGCCCGGCGTCCCAGACCTCGCAGACGAGGCTCCGGTCGAGGAGGAGCCGTAGCCGGATCTCCCCTTCGCCGTACCGCAGGGCGTTCGTGACCAGTTCGCTGACCAGCAGTTCGGTGGTGTCGACGAGCCCTTCGAGCCCCCAGGACTGGAGCCGGTTCCGGGCGAGTTCGCGGGCCCGGCCCACGGAGCGGGCCTCGCGGGGCAGTCGCCAGTCCCCGACGGCGTCGGCGCTGAGTCCTTGGACGCGTGCCAGCAGCAGCGCGATGTCGTCCTCGCCGTGCCCGGTCTCCAGCGCGCCGAGGACTTGGTCGCAGACGTCCTCCAGGGGTCGGGCGGGGTCGGTGAGGGCGGCCCGGAGCCCGCGCAGCCCTTCGTCGAGGCAGTGGTCGCGGGATTCGACCAGCCCGTCGGTGTACAGGGCGAGGAGGGCGCCTTCGGGGAGTTCGACCTCGACCTCTTCGAAGGGTTCGCCGCCGACGCCCAGCGGCATGCCGGGCGGTACTTCGAGGAGCAGGGCGGGCCGGGCGGGTTCTCCGGGCTCGCCGGGTTCCACGAGCACGGGGGGCATGTGCCCGGCGTTGGCGATGGTGCAGCGCCGGGTGACCGGGTCGTAGACGGCGTACACGCAGGTGGCGAGGTACACCTCGGAGAGGTCGGCGTCGCGCGGGGTCCGTTGGTGTTGGGCCCCGCCGGGGGAACCGAGTCCGCGGGCCACTTCGTCGAGGGCGGCGAGGACTTCGGCGGGTTCCATGTCGAGGAGGGCCAGGGTGCGTACGGCGGTGCGGAGTTCTCCCATGGCGACGGCGGCCCGGAGGCCGCGGCCCATGACGTCCCCGACGACGAGCGCGGTCCGGTGGCCGGGCAGCTCGATCACGTCGAACCAGTCCCCGCCGACCTCGGCCGAGGCGTTCCCGGGGAGGTAGCGGCAGGCGATGTCCAGGCCGGCGGCCTCCGGGTCGCCGGGGGGCAGCAGGCTGCGCTGGAGGATCAGGGCGCGTTCGTGTTCGCGGCGGTAGAGGCGGGCGTTGTCGATGGAGACGGCGGCGCGCGCGGCGAGTTCCACGGCCACCGCCCGGTCGCGTTCCCCGAAGGGCTCGCTGCCCTTGGTGCGGGAGAACTGGGCGAGGCCGACGACGGTGTCGTGGGCGACCATCGGCACGATCAGGGTGGATTGGACGAGGTCCTCGGGGCCGCCGCCGAAGACGAGCCGGGGCCGGCCGGTGCGCAGGGCGAGGGCGGCGGGCGAGGCGGCGGGGTAGCGGTGGGTGTCGCCGACGGAGACGGGTCCGACGCTGCCGGGTCCGGACAGCGGGGCGTCGGAGACGGCGCTGGCGAAGGCCACCCGCCGGAGTTTCGCGGAGGGCAGTCGGGCGCTGCCCGCGGCGGGTCGGGCGGGGGCGCCGGGGGCGCGGACGGGCCGGTCGTCGTCGCCGAGCAGCAGTCCTTGGTAGAGGTCGACGGCGGCGAGGTCGCAGAAGCCGGGGACGGTGACGTCGAGGAGTTCCCGGGCGGTGGTCTCCAGGTCGAGGGAGCTGCCGATGCGGGACCCCGCCTCGTTGAGGAGGGCGAGGTTGCGGCGGACGCCCGCGGCTTCGCGGGCGGCGAGGTGGCGGCGGGTGACGTCGGTGCCGATCCCGGCGACTCCGACGGGTCGGCCGGAGGCCCCGTGGACCCGGTAGAGGTTGATGGACCAGTGGCGGTCCTCGCGGCTGCCGGGGGCGGCTCCGCTGATCTGGAGGTCGGTGACGGCCTCCCCGGTCTCCAGGACGCGGCGCAGGGCCACGGTCATCCGGTCGGCCTCGCGGCGGGGCAGGTAGTCGTGGACGGTGCGGCCGCGGTGGTCCTCCACGGCGCCGCCGAAGACGGTGGCGAAGCGACGATTGGCCCGCTGAACGGTCAGGTCCGTACCAAACAGGAGGAATCCGAAAGGAGATTGGCCGAATATGGCTTGGGAGGCGGCGAGGTCGGATTCGATCCGCCGGAGGGCCTGGACGTCGACCACGACGCAGAGCGCGGCCCGCTCGCCCTCCTCGTTCTCGGTGGGCATCACGTAGATCTCGGCCACGGCCTCCTCGCGGCGGCGGCCGTCCCGCTGGGCGGGGATCCGGAAGGGGACCAGGCCGGTCCACTCCCTGCCGTCGAGTATCTCCGCGATCTTCCGGTGCCCGCCGGAGCGGAGTTCGGGGGGCATGAAGGCTTCGACGGGGTCCCGCCCCACCACCTCGGCGGAGGTCAGCCCGAAGAGTTCCTCGGCCCGCCTGCTCCACTGGTCGACCAGCCCGTCAGGGCCGATGGAGAAGGACGCGACCTTGATGTAGTCATAGATCGAGCCAGGCGGACTGCTGTGCCACACGGCTTCACGCGAGGGCGCACCCGATCCTTCGGCGTGCTGCGCCTGCGCAGGTATTTCGCTCACGCGACCGTCCCCTCCAGCTCAACGCAACCGGACCGGCCCTGACCGAAGTATTCAGCACTCCTGCCACGGACGGCACGGCGTTCACGATCACAGCAAGGTCTCGTTCGTTACCGGCCACACCCCGCCGCGGTGATCGCCCGGCCCTCTCACCTTGTTACTGACCGGGCAGGGCCAGCTCGAACCACACCGTCTTACCCGTCTTCCCGTGTTTGGTCCCCCACCGCTGCGCGGAGACCGCCACGAGATGGAGCCCCCGCCCGCCCTCGTCGTCGGGGGCGGCCACCCGCTCCCGGGGCGGATCCGGAAGCGGATCGGATACTTCCACCAGCAGGGCGGCACTGTGCGGAAGGTGTCCGGTGGCCGAATTCCGCCGCACCAACCGGACCCCGATGGGGCCGGAAGCGTACCTCAGTGAGTTGGTCACCAGCTCGCTGACCAGCAGCACGGTCACATCACCGACGGCGTCGAGCCCCCAGGCGCGGAGCGTGCCCCGCACCGCGTGGCGGGCGGTGCGCACCGCGCCGGGTTCGGCGGGGAACGCCCACTCGGCGCTGTCGGCGCTCTCGCATTCGGAATCGATCACGCCGATCACTTCCCGGGCCAGCAGACGGACCCCAGTCCGGTTTCTCAGAGGGACGAGATAGGGATTAATAGCGACATACCCGATATCCGGGGCGTCGTACCGCTCCCAGACCCACCCGGCGGCGCACTGTGGCACGAACGGCGTACAGCCCGACTCCCACGCGCCCTGAACCCCGGTTCCCCGCACCCCGTGCGCCCGCCCGTGCGCGGTCGGCCGCCGGCCCGTCAGGACCGCCGACCCCGTCACCCCCGCGATTGCCCACTCGGCCCGCCGGGCAATCGCCCGCCCCGGACCGTCAGCGCACGCGGCTCCCGCCGGCGCCCCCGTCGGAGCCCGCCCCCGCCCGCAGCCGCCGACCCGCCTCGGCCACCGCGGTCCGGTCCTGCTCGAGCCAGTCCACCTGGTCCAGCTCGTCCGGCCCGAGCCAGCGCAGGGCGTCGTGGTCCTGCAAGGGCCGCGGCTCCCCGGCCGACAACACGGCCGTCCACACGTGCAGCACGAGACCGGGCCTCACCGGCCACTCCCCCGGGATCCGCTCCAGGACCTCGACCTCGACCCCCAGCTCCTCCCGGAGCTCGCGCACCAGCGCCTCGGGCACGGTCTCCCCCGGCTCGACCTTCCCCCCGGGCAGCTCCCACCGCCCCGCCACCTCGACAGGAGCACTCCGCCGAGCGGCCAACAACCGCCCACCACGCAACAGCGCCCCACCCACGACCACACGAACCGTCATGCCGAAACCCTAATCCGCACCGGCGACCGGCCGAACGTCAACGGGGGGGCGGCACTCAGCCCCACCAGCGATCAGCCGAACATCAACGGGGGAGCGTCGAAGCCCCGCCGGCACGCGAGGCGCGGGGGTCCCGGGGCGGAGCCCCCGAAACGGGGTCCGGGCTCAGCCCCGGTCACGGGAAAGGGCGGGGCGGGGCGGGGAGAAGCCCCGCAGGGCCCGAAGCCCCCGGCACTCCCACCCCACCCCGCCCCACCCGACCCCGTGGGATCAATTGGTCGTGGCGGTCTGCCCCACCCGCTCGACCCAGTACAGCTGCCGATGCCCGTGCGCCTCCAGGCTGTCCGCGACGCGTTCCGCCTCCGCCTTGGTGGCGTACTTGCCCACCCGATAGCGGTTGCCGTTGTCGTCCTGCCGTATCACCAGCCACGAAAGCACGGCACCGCTGTCGTTCATCGCGCTTCACCCTTCGCCGACGTACCCGCACAGGAAACCGCACTACGCATATGCCCGAGCTTACGCCCGACCTTCACGCAGCGGATACGGGTTTTCACGAAGAGGTACACCCCGGCGCACGCATCCGGCCACGGGTACGTGTGCGGCGCGTGCGCGGGAGTGAAAGGAGCGCGTGGAGTGAGGGAGCGGCGCCACCGGCCGGCCCGCTCGAAGCCCCCAGGAGCCTCACGGGCCCCTCGCCTCACCGAGGCGGGACCCACCGAACGGCCGACCACCGAACCGACCGGCCCACCCGACCCGGCCCACCGACCACCGAACCGACGGGTCACCCGACCCGGCCCACCCGGCCCGACAGACCGGCCGCCCCGCCTACCTCACCGGCAGGTGGTACGAGATCCGGTACCGGTCCGCCGGTACGACCACGTCCGCGGTCTCCACCGCCCGACCCGAGGCGTAGTACGTCCGGCCGATGACCATCACCACGTGGCCGGGCACCCCGCCGAGGACGAACAGCTCCTCCGCGAGCCCGGGTCTGGCCCCGACCTCCTCCACCACGTTGTCCACGACCACGTCGATGGCGGCCATCCGGTCCACCACCCCGCAGCCGCCCAGTGGCCCTTCCTCGGGGAGCATCACCGGGGTCCGGCCCGTCAGGGCCAGCGGCTCCCAGGAGGTGGAGAGCATCATGGCCTCGCCCGCGTCCCGGAAGACGTAGCGGGTCCGCATCACGCGGTCCCCCGTGGCGATGCCCAGCCGCTCCGCGACCTCGGCGGGGGCCGCGGTCTGCTCACTGCTGGATTCCCAGGTGCCCCGCGCCCCGCCCTCGGCCTGCTCCTGCCGGAAGGGGGTGGAGGTGCCCGCGGTGCGGTACCCGGAGCGGGCCACCCGTCGCGGCACCGGCTGCTCGCGCACGTAGGTGCCGGAGCCGGAGCGGCCCTCCACGAGCCCCTCGGCCATGAGCACCTTGCGGGCTTCCAGGGCCACCGTGTCGGAGACGCCGTACTCCTCGCGGATCCGCGCCTGCGAGGGCAGCCGTGTATGCGGGGGCAGGGACCCGTCGACGATCTTCCGCCGCAGGTCACCGGCTACGCGCAGATAGGCCGGCTGCTCACCGAACGCCACGGGCCACTCCCCTCAGGTTGACAGACAGCAACAGCCTGGCAACCCAGCGTTCGACACCGCAAGCAAAGGCCAGAGTTTCACCCGAAGTGATGACCGATTCACGCTCAAACCCGCCGTAGAGGGTACAGCGATCAAGGCGTCCGACCCGCCCACCAGGCCCGCACGCCGCGCCGACGACCCGTCGACCACCCCCGCCCGCGCACCCGCGACCCGCCGGGGAAACACCGCGCGCCCGCCGCCCGATCACCCGCCGCCCGACCGCCCGTCGCGCCCGCCCCCCTTGACCCGCATGGTCCAGACCAATACCGTCCGGGTGCACAGCGTGAGCACAGCGCGCGCACAGCGCGGCACTCCTCCGCGCAGCGCCACACGCGCATCGCCGCACGCACGGAGCAGCGCCACCCGCACGCAGCAGCACGCACGCACCCGCACAGCGCACCACGCACCTCAGCACGGCCCCGAGCCCGACTCCCACGCATCCGCAACCCCAAAGGAAGCCCATGCGCCGCAGCACGCTCGGCAGGCTGGCCATCGCCGCCTGCTCCTTCTCCCTGCTGACCGCCCTCGCGCCGGCCGCGAGCGCCACCACCGACCACGACTCCGGCCGGGACGGCCACCACCGCTCCTACAAGCGGGTCGGCTACTTCACCCAGTGGGGGGTGTACGGCCGCGACTTCCAGGTCCAGGACCTCGACAAGAGCGGTACCGCCGCCAAGCTCACCCACATCAACTACGCCTTCGGCAACGTCAGCCCCCAGGGCGAGTGCATCATGGGCAACATCCCCGGCGAGGCCGACGCCTGGGCCGACTACCAGCGCGGGCTCGACGCCGAGAACTCCGTGGACGGCGTCGCCGACACCTGGGACCAGCCCCTCGCGGGCAACTTCAACCAGCTGCGCGAGCTGAAGGCCAAGCACCGCGGCCTCAAGGCCCTGATCTCCCTCGGCGGCTGGAGCTGGTCCACGAACTTCTCGGACGCGGCCCTCACCCCGGCCTCCCGCAAGAAGCTCGTCACCTCCTGCATCGACCTCTACATCAAGGGCAACCTGCCCGTGGACGGCGGTCGCGGCGGCGCCGGGGCGGCGGCGGGCGTCTTCGACGGCATCGACCTCGACTGGGAGTGGCCCGGCTCCGCGGGCGACACCGACACCAAGTTCCGCCCCGAGGACAAGAAGAACTTCACCGCCCTGGTGAAGGAGTTCCGCACCCAGCTCGACGCCCTGGCCCGGAGCCAGAAGCGGGCCAAGTACGAGCTGACCGCGTACGTGCCGACGGCCACCGCGAAGATCGACGCGGGCTTCGAGGTCCGCAAGATCATGAAGGACTTCGACTTCGTCAACCTCCAGGGGTACGACTTCCACGTCTCCGGCGAGGCGAAGACCAACCAGCAGTCCGCGCTCTACTCGCGCCGCGACTACAGCGTGGACGGCACCGTCCGCGCCTGGCTGGACCGCGGCGCCCCGGCGCACAAGCTCGTGATGGGCATGCCCTTCTACGGGCAGGGCTGGACCGGGGTCCAGGGCGGCGGCGACGGGCTCGGGCAGCCCGCCACCGGTCCCGCCCCCGCCAAGTGGGGCGCCGGGTACGAGGACTACGAGGAGCTGAAGAAGCTCGCCGCCTCGGGCACCTACAAGATCCACCGTGACCTGCGCAACGGTCACGCCTGGCTCTTCGACGGCACCACCCTGTGGACGTACGACGACCCGCAGGTGCTGACCGCCAAGACCCGCTACGTCCGCGAGCACGGCCTGGGCGGCGCCATGTTCTGGTCGCTGGACGCGGACACCTCCGACGGCGAGCTGATCACCGCCGTCGACCGGGGCCTGCGCGGCCGGCACTGACCGCGACCGGCCGGCGGGCCGACCCGCCGGC